>NZ_JBFTQY010000001.1:0-281832 GCF_056399245.1 Rhizobium sp. 01N447_2 | reverse complement strand
GTTCCGGGCCGCCGGCTGGACGATAATGCGCATGTCATGCTGCGCTTCAAGGCGAAGGGTTCGGAGAAGCCGGCCAAGGGCATGCTCTGGTGCAGCCAGGTTGCTCCCGGCCATGAAAATGGCCTGATGGTCCGCGTCTACGGCACCAAGGGCGGGCTGGAATGGACCCAGAAGGACCCGAACTACTTGTGGTACACGCCTTTCGGCGAGTCGAAGCGGCTGATCACCCGGGGCGGCGCCGGTTCAGGCGCGGCTGCCGGCCGTGTCACGCGCGTGCCATCCGGGCATCCGGAAGGCTATCTCGAAGCCTTTGCGACGATCTATACGGAAGCCGCGCATGCGATCAATGCTCGCAAGAAGGGCAAGCCGGTCGACAAGGCTGTGGTCTACCCGACGGTCGATGACGGCGTGAAAGGTGTGGCCTTCGTCGAAGCCTGCGTCGCGTCTTCGAAGAAGAACGGCGCCTGGGTCAAGGTCTGAATTTACCGATCCGCGTGGCCAATGAAAAACGTCGAGGCGATCTCAAGTCGCCTCGGCGTTTTGTTTTATTTTGATCAGGCAGCAGCAGTGCGGCCACGCTTCAGCAGGCTGTCGACGCTCAACGGTCCGGCACCTGCCGCCACCAGATAAAGAAACACGAAGCAGAACAGGATCGCCGCGACGCCACCGTTCTGCGCGGGGTAGATGCCCTTCGACGCATGGCCGATGAAATAGGCGAAGGCCATCAGGCCGGAGAGCACGAAGGCTGCGATACGGGTCTGGAATCCGACAAGCACCAGGAAGCCGAGGTGAGTTCGAGCAGTCCGGCAATCCAGGAGAGCGAGCCCGCCGGCGGCACGCTTGCCGCAGCCGGAAAATGCAGGATCTTCTGTGTTCCGTAGCTGAAAAGTACAAGTGACGAGACGATGCGCAACAGGCTCAGCAGATGAGGCTGCAACGAATGGATCGAAGCGAGCATTGGATTCCTTTCACATTTGTGATGCCATTTCCCGTGTAAGGATCGCGGTCTCAACGGCCAAGTCACGACTGCTGACATTGCCGTTATGAGGTCGGCCGCGCGGTGAGGGAAGGTCAGTTGCAGCTGTTCTGCTTTTCCTCCTGCAACGTTGCAGTTTTTCTCGCCGTCAGCCTGTACTTTGCCTTCAGGCTTGGCTAAATCCGGCGCAAACGGCTCAACCTGAGAGATAGGATTTCCAGATGATCGATCCGAAGAAACTCGCGGAACGCTTTCCCGGCGACTTCACTTTCGGCGTTGCCACCGCTGCCTTCCAGATTGAAGGCGCCAGCAAAGCCGATGGCCGCAAGCCATCCATCTGGGATGCTTTCTGCAATATGCCCGGCCGCGTCCATAATCGCGATAACGGCGATATCGCCTGCGATCACTACAATCGCCTGGAGCAGGACCTCGATCTCATCAAGGAGATGGGGGTCGAAGCCTACCGGTTCTCGATTGCCTGGCCGCGCATTATCCCCGACGGCACGGGTCCGGTGAACGAGGCCGGCCTCGATTTCTACGATCGGCTGGTCGACGGCTGCAAGGCGCGGGGCATCAAGACCTTCGCGACGCTCTACCACTGGGACCTGCCTCTGCTGCTCGCCGGCGAGGGCGGCTGGACCGCGCGCTCGACTGCCCATGCGTTTCAGCGTTATGCCAAGACGGTGATGAACCGCCTTGGCGACCGCCTCGACCGGGTCGCGACTTTCAACGAACCCTGGTGCATCGTCTGGCTCAGCCACCTCTACGGCATCCATGCTCCGGGCGAGCGCAACATGCAGGCTGCCCTTCACGCCATGCATTACATGAACCTTGGCCACGGCCTCGGCGTCGAGGCGATCCGCTCGGAAGCCCCAAATGTGCCCGTCGGGCTTGTGCTCAACGCCGCCTCGATCATTCCCGGCTCCGACAGCCCGGCTGATCTTGCCGCCGGCGAGCGTGCGCATCAGTTCCACAACGGCGCTTTCTTCGATCCCGTCTTCAAAGGTGAATATCCAAAGGAATTCATTGAGGCGCTTGGCGATCGCATGCCGGTCATCGAGGATGGCGACATGAAGCTCATCAGCCAGAAACTCGACTGGTGGGGGCTGAACTATTATAAGCCCGAGCGGGTCACTGATGATGCCGAACGCAAAGGTGATTTCCCCTGGACGGTGGAAGCGCCGCCGGCAAGCGACGTCAGGACCGATATCGGCTGGGAAATCTATGCGCCGGGCTTGAAGCTCTCGGTCGAGGACCTCTATCGTCGTTACGACCTGCCGGAATGCTACATCACCGAGAACGGCGCCTGCGACAACACCGATGTCGTCGACGGCGAGGTCGACGACAAGATGCGCCTCGACTATGTCGGCGATCACCTCGACATCGTCGCCGGCCTCATCAAGGATGGCTATCCCCTGCGCGGCTATTTCGCCTGGAGCCTGATGGACAATTTCGAATGGGCGGAAGGCTACCGCATGCGCTTCGGCCTCGTGCATGTCGATTATCAGACCCAGGTACGCACGGTGAAGAAGAGCGGCAAGTGGTATCGCGAACTGGCGGCTCAGTTCCCGAAGGGCAATCACAAAGCGGGTTAGCGCAATTACTCCAGCGGGCACTTGATCCAGGCGCCTTTTGAACTTGCCCTTCCGGCGGAACGGCAAGCTGACGCTGCTTGCCATCAATTTCGCGACCACCGGCGGCACGGACAAAAATAGATCGTCAGACACGTGCAACAGGCGGTTGTTTAAACGTTTTTGAACCCTTGGCTGGCAAAGTACACCGGTCAGGGAGCTGTTATGCAGGCAGTCGGAAAGTCGCAGAGCAAGGGATCGGGAATAGGCCGTCACATTACCGTCACCGGCGTACTTTTCTCCTTCGCGGTCATCGTCGCCGTCGTCACCGTCATGGTGCTGACTGCGCTCGAACGCGTGACCGAAAACGCCAATCTCCTCGATGACGAGCGCTCGCGCGAAACGACGATCGGCGCGGTGAAGACATTCGAGGATCAGCTCGGCGCGACGCTCGACGATTATGCCGCCTGGGACGATGCCGCCGCCAACGTCTACGCGCCGGACGGTATGGCCTGGACGGTGAGCAATTACGGCGAGATGTCGGTCAATAGCTCGCTGTTCGACATAGCGATCGTCGTCGATGGCGAGAAGAAGGCGATCATGACCTATCGCGACGGCAAACCGATGGAGGAGCCGCTCACGGATTTCTTCGCGCCGTCGCTCTGGATCCTGCTCGACAGAGTGAAGGCGGCCGGCCCGGCCGATCGTCCTCAGGCGGTCGGTTTCGTCACCACCAAGCGGGGCATTGCCGCCGTCGGCGTGGCATTGGTGCGGAAAAAGTCTGGTGCGCTTGACGTGCCCGCCGACCAGCATCGTTATCTCGTTTTCGCTCGCCATCTCGATGACGACAGGGTGACTGCTCTCGGCCAGACCTATGTCATCGGCGGGCTGAGGCTGGCGCCGCCGAGCTTTGCGGCCGACTATCTCGTACCGATCGTCGATCCGACGGGGGCAACGCTCGGCAAGCTCGTCTGGGCCTCGCGTTCACCCGGCGATATCGCCTATGCACAGGTGCGGCCGATGGTCATCCAGGCGCTCGGTCTCGTCGGATTGTTTTTCGTAGTGCTGCTGGTCATCGGCTGGCTTGCCGGCCGCCGCCTGAAGGCAGAGGAAGGCAGCGCCCGCGAGGAGGCGCTGCGCGACAGGCTGAGCGGCCTTTCCAATCGGGATGGTCTCGGGCTCGCCGTCGATCGTTTTGTCATCGAAGCACGCCAGACAAAGCGCAATGTGCTGCTCCTCTACCTCGACCTCGATGGCTTCAAGGAAGTCAACGACAGCTATGGTCACGGCACCGGCGATCAGTTGATCCGTGCGGTCGCGGCCGGGCTCGCTGTGCTCATTCCGCAGGGTGCGGTTCTCGCCCGTATTGGCGGCGACGAATTTGCGATCGCCTTTCTCTCCGACAGCGAAAATGCCGCCGCCCTGCAGCTTGCCGAACAGATCCTCGATTTTCTCGTCGAGCCATTGGAGATCGGTCGCCGTGTCGTCGTCGTCGGGGCAAGCATTGGTATCGCCATGTCGCCTTTCGGTGCGATCGGGCGTGAGGAGCTGGTGCGCCGTTCCGACCTTGCCATGTACAAGGCAAAGGAGGCCGGCCGCGCGCGCATGACGCTCTACGATCCGTCGATGGATGCCGATCGAGAGCAGCGCAATGCGCTGGAACTCGACCTTCGGATCGCTATCGAAAGCGGCGACCTGACGCTTGCCTACCAGCCGCTGATCGATGCGGCGACGCATGCGATGACCGGCGTCGAGGCGCTGGTGCGCTGGAACCGTCCGGGCCATGGCCCTGTATCGCCCGAACTGTTTATCCCAATTGCCGAGACTAGCGGCCTCATCGAATCGCTCGGTCTGTTCGTGCTACGCAAAGCCTGCGAGACGGCGAAACAATGGCCGGACCTCAACGTTTCGGTCAACGTCTCGCCCGGCCAGTTCCGCAATCCCGCCTTTACCGACTATGTGCGCTACGTGCTGAAGCAGACGGAGATTGAGGCCGGCCGCATCACGCTCGAGATCACCGAAGGCTACATGATCCAGAATCCGCAGCGCACCCGCCAGTCGATCGAACGGTTGAAGGGGCTGGGGGTCAAGGTGGCGCTCGACGATTTTGGTTCTGGCTTCTCCTCGATCGGTTATCTCAGGCAGTTCGGCTTCGACCGCATCAAGATCGACCGTTCGCTGGTCATGGGTGTCAACGAAGACAAACGCCAGCGCGAGATGCTGCAGGCGACGGTGGCGCTCGCCCGCTCGCTCGACATTCCGGTGACGGCCGAAGGCATCGAGACCGAGGAGCAGGCAATAGMCATGCGCCTTTTCGGCTGCGACTGCCTGCAGGGCTATTGGTTCGGAAAGCCTGTGACATCAGACCTTATCACCGAGATGCTGAACGAGCGGCGTGCAGCCGGGCCGGAAACTCGGCGCCGTATCGGCGCAGCCTGACCGGCGGCCCGATCATCCTCAGGCAGCAAGGCTGGTCCAAACGGAACCCCGGCTCAGCTGCCGATATGCCGTTGGCCGCGCTTTTTCGCGAGGGCGATCTGGTGCTGCCGCTGACGGTAGCGCAGCCGGTCTTCCTCCGTGCGCGAGTGGTAGCAGTGGCTGCAGGAAACGCCTTCCTCGTAGAGCGGCGAGCTGATTTCCTCGGCGGTGATCGGGTTGCGGCAGGCGTGGCACAGCCTGTGTTCGCCTTGCTTCAGACCGTGCTCGACGGAGACGCGCTCGTCGAAGACGAAGCAGGCACCATCCCAGAGGCTTTCCTCCTGCGGCACTTCCTCCAGATATTTCAGGATGCCGCCCTTCAGATGATAGACCTCGTCGAAGCCCTCAGCCTTCATGAAAGCGGTGGCCTTCTCGCAACGTATTCCGCCGGTGCAGTACATGGCGACCTTCGGCTTGTTGTGCAGGCCGGTATTGTTGCGCACCCAATCGGGAAATTCACGGAAAGTCTTGGTCTTCGGGTCGAGCGCGCCGCGAAAGGTGCCGATTGCCGTCTCGTAATCGTTGCGGGTGTCGATGACGATGGTATCAGGATCGGAAATCAAAGCGTTCCAGTCCTTGGCCGCCACATAGGTGCCGACCACCTTGTTGGGGTCGATGTCCTCCACGCCCATGGTGACGATTTCCTTCTTCAGCTTCACCTTCATGCGCAGGAAGGGCATTTTCGAGGCGCGGCTTTCCTTGTGCTCCAGGCCCGAAAATTCCGGCTGGGCGCGCAGGAAGGCGAGCGCGGCGTGAATGCCGGCATCCGGGCCCCCGATCGTGCCGTTAATGCCTTCATGCGCCAGAAGCAGCGTTCCCTTGACGCCGTTCTCCTCGCAAAGCGTCTGCAGCGGTGCCTGCAGGCTGGCAAAGCGCGGCACGGAAACGAAATGGTAAAGTGCGGCCACGAGAAACGGGCTGGTGTGTGTCAGGCTGTCGGTCATGGGCCGGAAATACAGAAAATCGGCGGGCCGCGCAATTGCCTTCGCCGGCGGCGGCCTTGATCGCTGATCGATTACGCTCGCGCCTGCCACGCGGAAAACGGCCGTACGCCGAAACTCCGGTCGGGGATGTCGTCGAGAACGTTGATGAACTCGATCGAGTGCCCGTCCGGATCCTTGAAATAGATCGACAGCGCCGGCATCCAGCCGAGAACCACCGGTTCCGTCACCGGTTCACCGGCAAAGCCGAGAGGTTCCACACCCTTTGCCCTGAGAATGGCGGGCGCCTGAAGCACGCCGTTGGCGGTCATGCGGAAGGCGATATGCAGCTGCATTTTCAGCGGCCCGGTTCCTGTTTCCCAAAGGCCGAGCATGCCGGTCTTCCTGTCGTCCACCCAGAGGAAAGCGACTTTACGCTCCTCGAATGAGGCGGCAGGTTCGAGCCCGACGACATCGCGGTAGAAATCCGTGGAGGTCTCGAGATCGGCAACGGTCAGATGGGTCTCGTAGAGCCCGAGCACCTTCGGCATCGCGGCATTTTCGGCGGTCATTTTTTCCTCGCGGATCAAGTCTCTGCTTGTTCGACCACCGCAGGCTAGGACCTCAAGATTGGTTGAGGTCAACAGGTTTCCCCGCGAAAATCTTCAGATGCTGAAGCAATCGGAAATGCAGAGCAGCGCACAAGCACTTCCGGTTTCGCCGTCTCTCAACTCCCGGCCATCAGCCAGAGAAGCTCGATGCGCTGCGCTTCCTCGTCGGCATCATCGGCGAAGACGGCTTCGGCTTTGATCAGCGCTTGCCGCCGGTCTTCCTGCTGGCGGAAGATGATGATGTCGAGCAGATGCGCTAGGTCGTCATTGCGAGTGAAGAGCTGCGGTTCGGCCTCGACCAGTTCGGAGAGCACGGTGAGATCGTGGATGTGACCGAGATCCTCGACGAGTTCCTTGGCCGCATCCCGCTTGGCCTTCATCGCGCCCGGCCAGACGTCGCGCAAAAGGGTATGGTAGAGCCGATAGTCGTAGGTGCGTTTGCGCAGATCGTGGAAATCGTCGGCCGATGCCTCGCCGTGGCAAGCCGCAAGCGCGGCCTTGGCCTTGCGCGCAGTGCGGCGCCAGCTCTTCGCCAGCATGCGTGCATTCTTGCGGTGGCCGCCATCAAAGGAGACTGCGTCCAATGCGGCGATCGCCTCCTTCAGAACGCCGGAGGTTTCCGCGAGCCGCTGTTCCAGGCCGCTTTCGGCTTCGGCCATCCAGTCACGGCGTCCTTCGAGAATGGTGACGATGCGGCCGAGCGCCTCGCTCTCCTCGTTCCCGCGGGCTGCATGATGCAGATATTGAGCGGTGCCGATGAGGGCGGTAGCGTCGCGGATCGCCGAAAGCGAGCGTGCGGCATCGCGCAGCCGCGCATTTTCCTGGGCCTGAAAATCCGGCGTCTCGCGGGCCACGAGGCGATAGAGCGAGCGTAGTCGCTTCAGGTTCTTGCGGAAAGAATGGATCGCCTCATGCGCGCCGTCCGGGCGTTCCCCGAGGACAGTGACGGCGTGTTCCAGCTGCTTGGTCGCGACGCTGCGGAACGCTTCGGTGAAATCGGCGTCAGGCCGAATGCGATAGGCCATGCCTGTCGTGCCCGTATTCTGTGGCAAGCGCCTGGTTGGAATAACGGAAATCGCCGGTCACTTCGCGGCCGAGCCAGGCGGGCAGGGCCGGATCATCGGTTTCCGCCGTCATTTCGACCTCGGCGATTACCAGTCCACGATGCTCGCCGGTAAAGACGTCGACTTCCCAGACGAACCCCTCATGCGGAACGCGGTAGCGCGTCTTCTCGATGACGACGCCGATCGCGTTCTGCAACAGCTCTTCGGCGTCGGCGATCGGTATATCGTATTCGAATTCGTCACGGGTGATGGTGCTGCGGCCGATCTTGATCGTCAGTCTCGCCTTCTTGCCGTCGAGGACGCGTACCCGCACGGAACGATCGTCCATCGAGGCGATGTAACCCTGCCTGAGGACAGATTTCGTCTCGACAGCGGAACGCCATCCATCGCTGCGTACGAGAAACTTCCGCTCGATCTCTTTCGCCATACCGGTGAACCTTTTGTGACGATTGCGGCACGGTAGACCAATTTCCGCGCATTTCCTACCCATCTTGTCATATGGCCTGGTTTTATCTCGACAAGGTTCCGCCGGGGCGTTATTCGGGATCCGCATTCAATCGTTTCAAGGAAGTCGCACGACCATGGGCGAGAAAACAGACAAGCTCCTTTCCATCCTGAAACTCCAGCCGGTCGTTCCGGTTTTGATCGTCGACGATGCCAAGTCGGCGGTGCCGCTGGCCCGGGCGCTCGTCGCGGGCGGGCTGAAGGCGATCGAGATCACCATGCGCACGCCGGCAGCACTCGAGGCCGTGCGCGCTGTCGCAGCCGAGGTCGAGGGCGCCGAAGTCGGCGCCGGCACGATCCTCAATGTCGCCCATTGGGAGGCTGCCGTCGCGGCCGGTTCGAAGTTCATCGTCAGCCCGGGCACGACGCAGGAGCTGCTCGATGCCGCTGCCGATTCCGACGTGCCGCTGCTTCCGGGGGCCGCGACCGCCAGCGAAGTCATGGCGCTGCGCGAAGAAGGCTACCAGGTGCTGAAATTCTTCCCGGCCGAGCAGGCCGGTGGCGCCGCCTATCTCAAGGCGCTGTCCTCGCCGCTTGCCGGCACGCTGTTTTGCCCGACCGGCGGCATTTCGCTGAAGAACGCCAATGATTATCTCTCGCTGCCGAACGTCATCTGCGTCGGCGGCTCGTGGGTGGCGCCGAAGGAACTGGTCGCGGCCGGCGACTGGGCTGGCATTACCAAGCTCGCGGCAGAGGCGGCAGCGCTGAAGGCCTGAGTTTCGGCAGGGGGCGGGCGAGCCTGACGGCTCGATCCCGCTCCCCCTATTTGTATTTCAGCCGTCGCAAACCTATGTTCTCCTCCAGTTTCAAACAGGGAGACGACGAGGAATGTTCGACGCAAAGAAGCTTCTCGACCAGTTCTTGGGTTCACAGATGCCGGGTCTCGGCGGTTCGGTCCGCGACAGGGCCGGCGACGCCGTGCAGACGGCAAAGAACAATCCGCTGGCGACTGGCGCCATTGCCGCCGTGCTTCTCGGCACCAAGACCGGCCGCGGTATTGCCGGCAATGCACTGGCGATCGGCGGTCTTGCCGCGATTGCCGGCCTCGGCTACCAGGCCTACAAGAATTACCAGGCGGGACAGGCGCCCGCAGCCCCCTCGGATGCACCGTCGGCAAATAATCCGGTTCTCCTACCGCCGCCTGCCGAATCCGGTTTCGGACCGACATCGCCTGCCGGCAGCAATGAATTCGTCCTCGTGCTGATCCGCGCGATGATCGCCGCCGCCAAGGCCGACGGCCATATCGACGATGCCGAACGCGCCCTCATCATGGACAAGGTCAAGGCCGCCGATGTCAGCGGCGAGGCAGCGGCCTTCATCGAGCATGAACTCGCTTCGCCGACGGATATTGATGCGCTCGTTGCCGCCGCGACGACGGAAGAACAGCGCGTCGAGCTTTACACCGCCTCGCGGCTGACCATCGACCCGGATTCGCGCGCCGAGCGCGGTTATCTCGATCTGCTTGCCGGCCGCCTCGGCCTTGCCGACCAACTGGTCGACCATATCGAGGCAACGGTGTCCTCGGCCAAGGTGACCTTGTCACAGTGACATCTAAAGCATGTCGCGCAAAACTGTGCAGCGGTTTTGCGACAACGACATGCGTTGGAAATAGGGACCGAAAGCGCGAGGAGCGAATCTGAAAGATTGCGACGCGCTTTAGGCCGGTTGCCTTTGTTGGGTGGCTGGCCTATCCACTCTTGCGAAAAAGGGAGTGGACATGCGCGATCTTGCAAATTTCAAGGGCTGCCCGGCGCCGAAGCCGGTCACACTGAAGGGCCGTTTCGTTACCGTGGAGCCCTATCGGCGCGCCGAACATCTCGAGGCGCTGTGGGACGGGCTCGGCGGCATGGGCATCAATCCGCTGCTTCTCTATTTCGCCCAGGACGACTTCTCCGGTATCGACGATTTCGCCAACTGGCTGGAAAGCGCCTACACCAAGTCCGGCTGGCTCACCCATATCTTCCGCGACAACGCCACCGGCAAGATTCAAGGCATGGCCAATTACATGCGCGCCGACCCGGCGAACGGTGTCGTCGAGATCGGCGGTGTGGCGCATGGCGTCGAGATGAAGCGTTCGCCGCTTTCAACCGAGGCGCATTATCTGATGGCCAAACACGTCTTCGAGGATCTCGGATACCGCCGCTACGAATGGAAATGCGACAATAACAACGAAGCGAGCAAGACGACGGCCGCCCGTTACGGCTTCAGCTTCGAAGGGGTCTTCCGCCAGCACATGATCTCCAAGCATCGAAACCGCGACACCGCCTGGTTCTCGATGATCGATGCCGAATGGCCGATGATCAACGATGCCTTCGAAGCCTGGCTTTCGCCTGGGAATTTCGACGCCGAGGGCAACCAGATCCGCCGCCTGCAGGATGTCCGCGCCGATCTTGAAAAGGAAAGGCTCGTATGAGCCCGGAAAGCCGCTCGCAGGCAACCGCCGCCGGCATCATCCTGCTTGGCGCCGCTCTCGTCATCTATTTCCTGCCGACCATCGTGCTGTGGATCGGCAATTTCTCGCCGACGCTGGCGATCGTCGTCGGCGTCTGCCTGATCATGGCGTTTTTTGCAGTTTTCTGGCTGCGGGCGCGTTACCAGCGCAGCCGGGGAAAGTAATTTTATCCCTGCAGCGAGGCTCCGAGCAGCAGGGCGCCCATCAGCATGACGAGCACGGCGCCGAGGATTTCGATGGCGTTGCCGATCCAGATCGAGGCGGTCGAGCCGCGTCCGGAGAGGCGGACGGCCGCACTCTTGGCGGTGACGGCAAGTGTGGCAAGCAGGGAAACGGTGATCGCCGTGCCGAGCGACATGGCGGCGACCGAAAGCACGCCGCCGAGATAGAGCCCGTTCAATAGCGAGAAGGTCATGACCAGAAGTGCGCCGGAGCAGGGGCGCAGACCGACGGCAACGATCGCCGACCAGGCTTCGCGGACGCTGAACCTGTCGCCGCCGAGCAGGGCCGGATCGGGCACATGGGCATTGCCGCAGGTCTCGCAGACCATGCCGGGAACGAAGGTGTGGCCGGCTTCCACAGCCTGCGCCTTGCCGTTGAAGGCATAGGCCTGGCGTTCGGCGGCATTGTTCTTCCAGTCGAGCATCATGCTGACCGGACCGGCAGGCGTCGCCATCAGCCGGCGGCGCGGCATGTTGCCCACCAGTGAGCGCAGTTTGCGGAACAGCAGCCAGCCGCCGAACAGGATGACCATGACGAAGCTTGCGATCTCCATCGCGTGGGTCGCCGCCGTCAGCGTGATGCCGGTGCCGCGCAGCACCAGCCAGGCGCCGCCGACCAGCGCCACCGCTACCACGCCCTGGACGAAGGCCGAAATGAAGGAAATCACCACGCCGCGCTTCAATTCTACCTCGTTGGCGATCATGTAGGAGGAGATGACCGCCTTGCCGTGGCCCGGACCGGCGGCATGGAAGACGCCATAGGCGAAGGAGAGGCCGATCAGCGATGCCAGCTGCCACGGGTCTTGGCGCATCGCCTTCAAGGCGCCGGTCAGCGCCCGATAGAAGGCCTGCTGCTCATAGTTCACATAGAGCAAAAGCGGTGCGAGTGGCCCGCCTGTCGGCTGGAAGCTCGGCTCCGCCGTGCCGATGCCGAGCGGCGATTGCGCATGAGCGAGACTTGCAGCCGTCACCAGCGCAAGGGTCGCAGCAGAAAGGATGAGGGGTAGGCGTTTCGTCAGCATGTGACCTCCAGCCGGGTGGCGAAGAGTTTGGACATGTTGGTGCCGGTGGGATCGTTGAAGAAGGCGTCGGTCAGCGACTGTTTGTTTTGCGAGATCACCTCGTCGGCATCCGGCCGCACCACCTGATGTTTGCAGGCCTTGAAGCCGTCTCCGACGATCGCAAGCTCGTTGTCTGTGGGAAAATCGATCGAGGTGTAGAGCGTCGGGTCGTAGACGCCGAAGGTGAGCCTGCCCTTCAGCGGCATCTTCTCCACCGGCTTTACCGCGAAGAACATCAGCAGCTGGCCATCCTTGTAGTCGACATGGATGATGTCGGGCTTCTGGACGGTGATGTTCTTCCCGTTGATCGTCAGGTTCATGTAGTAGTCGTAATCGACAAGCGACTTCTTGACCGTGTTGCCGACGTCGGTCAGCTCGTTCGGCTCCAGCTTCAGGTCGGTGTTCTTGTCGAAATCCATGACCACAGAGGACGAAAAGACCTCGTCGAAGCGCCAGACATTGCGCAGTTCCTCGACACTGCCATCCTTGCCGGCCACGACTTCGAGACGTGCCTCCACGAAGATGTGCGGATGGGCAAAGGCGGCGGCCGGTGCCAGCGAAAGAAGCGCGGCGATCAGTATCGTTGATTGTCTCATCTATCCCGCTGCCCTGTTCGCTGCCCCTGACTTCTTGCCAGAAATTGGGACGGAATTGGGACCGGGCTCGGCATCGGATTCGCCGGACCGGATGTTGATCCGGGGCGGAATGTCGCATCGCTCCGTGAGGCCGTCGCCCTACGGATGCTTCTTGAACCAGTTGTGCAGGTAATCGACGAAGATCCTTACCTTGGCCGGCAGGTAGCGCCGGTGCGGATAGACGGCATAGATGCCGCGGTCGGTCGGGATGTAATCATTGAACAGCGTTACCAGTTCGCCGCTCTCGATCGGCTTGCGGGCGATGAAATCCGGGATGAAGGCTATGCCGATACCGGCGAGTGCCGCGCGTAATGTCGCATGAGGACTGTTGACCTCTATCGGTCCGGAAACGGCGACGGCGAACGAGGTGTTGTCGGGATTGTGGAAACGGATGCTCGCCTGGGTGCGCGCATTGGTGTCGACGATGAAGGGGACGTTGGAAAGGGCCGTCGGGTGATCGAGATCGGGATAACGCTCGAGAAACTCGGGTGTGGCGCAGATATGGATGCGGAAATCCGAGATCTTGCGGGCGATCATGCCGGAATCCTCGAGCTTGGTGATGCGGATCGCCACGTCGAAGCCTTCCTCGATCAGATCGACGAACCGGTCATCGGCGGCGATCTCCAGTGAAAGGTCCGGGTTCTCCTTAGCGAAATCGATCAGCGACTGGCCGACATCGGCATCGACAAAGGTGCGCGGCACGGAAATGCGCAGCCGTCCTTTAAGCTGTGCATTGTTCTCACGCACGAGATCGGCGAGGTTGTCGATCTCCTTGAGGATATCGGAAGCGGTGCGATAATAGGTGTGGCCGGCTTCGGTCATGGAGAACTGCCGGGTGGTACGGTTGAGCAGCAGCGCGCCGAGCTCATCCTCCAGTTCACGCACATATTTGGAGAGCAGCGCCTTCGAGCGGCCGGTGCGCCGCGCCGCAGCGGAAAAGCCCTCGGCTTCGACGACATCGATGAAAGCACGTATGCGGGTCAAGGTATCCATGGCACCCCTCGGGCTGTTTCGGAATGTTGAACAAATTGGCTTGTTTTGTTCAATTATTTTTTTGGCCTAAGATCAAAAAATCGCTTGATTATGAAGGCGAATATTCTTATTTCCCACTCAGCCCAAAGTCGCACGTGCCCATGGGTGTCCGCCGAACCCTCGAATTGGTGAGGAAATCGGTAAGGTACCTGGAATTAACCCCTCCAGTCGCTATTCCGGCCAACCGGAAAATGCGAGGACGCCTGAAGCAACGACGGTGCGGGCCTTTTTGTTCTCTCCCTGCTTTCCATCAGCGGGGGTTACTGAAGAGGCACACCATCATTGCCGGAAGTGCGGTTCGGATTCTCCCTCCAATCCATGGCAGACAAAGCCGAACTTACACCGCATCGCGGCGTTGGTTCACTATCTGCGCATCGAGCGCTTGCTATGGTTCCGGGGTCTCCACCGGCTGGTTCCAATGCGAGCTATCGTATGCCCTTTGTCCTCCGGTTGAAACCGGAGCTCTGGAATTGGAAGAGGGAATCGATATGACCACCCAGCGCATCCGCGACTTTCTCGCAACCCGACGTCCCGATGGTCCCTGCCTCGTGGTTGACCTCGACGTCGTTCGCGATAATTTTCACGCCTTCCGCCACGCCATGCCGGACAGCGCCATCTATTACGCCGTCAAGGCCAATCCTGCTCCCGAAGTGCTGAAGCTGCTTGCAGGCCTCGGCTCCAATTTCGATTGCGCATCCGTTGCCGAAATCGAAATGGCGCTCGAAGCCGGTGCAACCGCCGCCCGCATTTCCTACGGCAACACGATCAAGAAGGAACGTGACGTTGCCCGCGCGCATGCGCTCGGCGTCAGCCTCTTTGCCGTCGACAGCCATGAGGAAGTCGAGAAGATTTCGCGCGCCGCTCCCGGCGCCCGCGTCTTCTGCCGCGTGCTCACGGATGGTGAAGGCGCTGAATGGCCGCTGTCGCGCAAGTTCGGCTGCGTTCCGCAGATGGCTGTCGACGTTCTCGTCTACGCCCATCAGCTTGGCCTGCACTCCTACGGCGTCTCGTTCCATGTCGGTTCGCAGATGACCAAGGTCGATGCCTGGGATTCGGCGCTCGCCGATGCCAAGCGCGTCTTCGTATCGCTTGCCAAGCAGGGTATCCACCTGCAGATGGTCAACATGGGCGGCGGCTTCCCGACCAAGTACCTGCGTGACGTTCCGTCCGCAGAAGCTTACGGCAAGTCGATCTACCAGGCGCTGCGCACGCATTTCGGCAACCAGATCCCGCAGACGATCATCGAGCCGGGCCGCGGCATGGTCGGCAATGCCGGTGTCATCAAGGCGGAAGTCGTTCTGATTTCGAAGAAGTCGGACAATGACGAAGCGCGCTGGGTCTTCCTCGACATCGGCAAGTTCGGCGGTCTCGCCGAGACGATGGACGAAGCCATCCGCTATCCGATCCGCACGGATCACGACGGCGATGAGATGGAACCCTGCGTGATCGCCGGCCCGACCTGCGATTCGGCCGACGTGCTCTACGAGAAGAACCTTTATCCGCTGCCGATCTCCCTTTCGATCGGCGACGAGGTTCTGATTGAAGGCACCGGCGCCTATACGACGACCTATTCGGCGGTCGCTTTCAACGGTTTCGAACCGCTGAAGGCTTACGTCATCTAAGGTCGTTTCCGCCGGCCCCGTAACCAGCCGGGGCGGCAAATTCACAATTTTCCTTCATCGCCGCTGATAACGGTATTGGGTACGGGAGGCCAAGATGGCCGCTGTTCTTGATTCTGTCCGCGCATTCTTTGCGCCCACCACTTTCACCATCGACGCCGAAAATCCCTCGGATGTCGTTGCTCGTGAAAACCTGCTCGACCGCGTCATGGGCGCGGATCGCCGCAAGAAATCGTCGGAGAAGATTCGCCGCAACCGCGTTCCGGCCGAGGGTCTTGCGCTCGTCGCGCGCGATCGCGACGGCCGTGTCATCGGTACGGTGCGGCTCTGGAACATCGAGGCCGGCGTCAATGACGAAGGCACGCCGATCAATGCACTGCTGCTCGGGCCGCTTGCTGTTGCCTTACAGCATGGCGGTAAGGGCATCGGCGCGGCGTTGATGCGCGCGGCGGTCCTCGAAGCGAAGAATCGCGAGCACGGCGCCGTCCTGCTCGTCGGCGATGCGGCCTATTACGAGCGTTTCGGCTTCTTTGCCGAAAAGGCCCGCCATCTCGTCATGCCGGGTCCGTTCGAACGCTCGCGCTTTCTTGCGCTCGAACTCACGGAAGGCTGGCTTGACGGCGCGGCCGGCATGATCGTCCCTTCGGGGCGCATGCTGGCCAGCGCGCCGGTTCGCCGCGCAGCCTAGCGCATCGACCCGAAAAGACGCTCGGCTCTGTAAGGCTGCGCCGACCGGCCGGCCAGGTTGGGAATTCTTCCCCCGGCTGGTAATGTCCGCGCCGTTTGACCACCCAGGCAGGCGGGCCTGGTGTGGTTGCGGCGCGGATATCTTTTTGGCGGGTGAAGCGGCGCGTGGTCGCTAGCGCCCCGGCGCACGCGGAAACACAATCGCGTGAAACGGGCCGTCGGCAGGCGAACATGTCGCGGCGATATCCTATCTTGCGCCGCATGATCCGCCTTCTCTCCCTTCTGCTTCTCCTCTGCCTGCCGCTTGCCGCAACGGAGCCGGTGGCTGCCCAGAGCACGGCTTCCGCCGTTGCCGGGCTTGGTCCGCGTCTCGATCACGCGGCGAGCGACCCCGCGATGGGGTCTCTCAAGACGGTGATCGTCGCTCGCGACGGACGCGTGCTCAGCGAGCGCGGGTTCCATGGTCATTCGCCGTCGGAATCGACCAATATCAAATCCGCTTCGAAATCGATCATTTCGGCGCTGGTCGGTATCGCCATCGACAAAGGCCTGCTCAACGGGCCGGATCAGAAGATCGCACAGATCCTGAAGGCCGATCTCCCTGCAACGCCCGACCCGCGCATCAACGACATCACCATCGGTAATCTTCTCTCCATGCAGGCCGGGCTCGATCGCATGTCGGGGCCGAACTACGGTCACTGGGTCTCCTCGCGCAACTGGGTGCGTTTTGCGCTCTCGCAGCCTTTCGTCGATCAGCCCGGTGGCGAGATGCTCTACTCCACCGCATCCACGCATCTGCTTTCGGCCATTCTCACCAAGGTCGGCCGGCGCTCGACGCTGGCGCTGGCGCGCGAATGGCTGGGTCCTGTCGACGGTTTCCGCATCGGTGCCTGGGAGCGCGATCCGCAGGGCATCTATCTCGGCGGCAATCAGATGGCGATGAGCGCCCGGTCGCTGCTTGCCTTCGGCGAACTCTACCGCAACGGCGGCAAGACCGCTGACGGCCGCCAGATCGTCCCTGCCGACTGGATCTCCCAGTCGTGGCAGCAGCGCACAAACTCGCGCTTCTCGGGCGATGAATATGGCTATGGCTGGTTCACGCGGCAGATCGGCGGCGAGCAGGTGCATTTCGCCTGGGGTTATGGCGGGCAGATGCTCTACATCGTGCCGTCGCTCGATCTCACCGTCGTCATGACCTCGGAAGAGAGCGGCCCGTCTGCCCGGAATGGCTACAGGGACTTGCTGCACGGTCTGTTGGCGGACATTATCGGCGCGGTGCGGGCCGCCTGAAGACAGCGCCGCGCGTCTTTGCAGATGCATAAAGGACGCTGCAACGCCTGAATTGCTGCATTATGCAGCAGGAAAATCCCGCGATCGCTAAATTCTTAGCGAAGCCTCCAATCAAACCGCAAAACGCTTGCTGTAAGTTCCGCGGGAATTTCGGGAAAGCGCCATGCTGCTGGATCTCAGGACAATCTACTTCATTGTTGCCGTGAGCTGTTTCGTACTGGGCATTCTCCAGCTTGCAGCCTATGCGACCGGCCGCTTCGAGAGGTGGCCGCTGTGGTGGGGCCTGAGCAACCTTCTTGTCGGCGTCGGGTCCTTCCTCGTCGCGTTGCGCAATCTCGTTCCCTACTCTGTCTCGATCGACGGTGGCAATATCGTCACCATCGCCGGCTACATGCTGATGTTCTTTGCCGTGCGGGTGTTTTCGGGACGAGCGCTCGACCAGCGCACCTTCTGGCTTGCCATCTTGCTCGTCAGCGTTCCTGTCGTACTGATCGTCAGCGATCCATCGGCAATCTCGGCGAGGCTCCTCTACGTCTCCGTCATCTGCTGCCTCTGCGATCTTGCCGTCGCAAGGGAAGCGATCAGCATTGTCCGGCGCGAGAGGCTTTATTCGGCAGCCTTGCTTGTCGGCCTCTATACTTGCACCGCGGCGATCTTTGCGGTTCGGAGCATTCTCGCGGCGACTGGTGAGATTGGCGGGCCGGATCCTTTCGGCAGCAGTGCAATTCACAGCTGGATGGCGGTGTCGGCGGTTGCGTTCATCATGCTGCGCAGCATGGCCATGGTGCTGATGGCTGCCGAGCGCAGCCGAAATCAGCTGACGGAACTCGCTCACCACGATCCGCTGACCGGCGCGCTCAATCGCGGCGGCCTTGCCCAGCATCTGCCGGCTCTCGCTTCCCAGCCGGTATCGCTGCTGATCATCGATATCGACCATTTCAAGCAACTGAACGACAGGCATGGCCATGCCGCCGGCGACGACATGCTGCGGCTTTTCGCCAGCGTTTCGAGAGGCATCATGCGCTCCGACGACCTGCTTGCCCGTCAAGGTGGGGATGAGTTCCTGGCGGTGCTGAAAAACGCTTCCCGGGAAGATGCGGTGGCGATTGCCGAGCGCATCCGTCTCGCCTTCGCCGCTGCCGTCCTGCAGTGGCCGGATCTGGCCGTCTTTCCAACGCTGAGCATCGGCGTTGCCGCGCGTGCGGAAAGCGGCGGAGATTTTGAACGGCTGATGCAGAAGGCGGACGAGGCGCTCTATCGTTCGAAGCGCGAAGGCCGCAACCGGGTCGAAGTCTTTGGAGAAAATCAGCAGGCCGCTTAGCGAAAAGGGCCGAACTCATTATCTCGGAGCGATCCTAGATGTTCTGGTCCATCGTCTCGGCCGGGATTTCATCGGCGCGGTGGATGCGTACGACGGCGGCTGGCACGCCGGCGACCGTGCAATGCTCGGGCACCGATTTGAGCACGACGMTGCCGGCGGCGACTTTGCTGAAGGCGCCGATTTCGATATTGCCGAGGATCTTGGCGCCCGCGCCGATCATCACGCCGTGGCGGATCTTCGGGTGGCGGTCGCCGGTTTCCTTGCCGGTGCCGCCGAGCGTGACGTTTTGCAGGATCGAAACTTCATCCTCGATGACAGCCGTTTCGCCGATGACGATGCCCGAACCGTGGTCGAGCATGATGGACGCGCCGATCCGCGCCGCCGGATGGATATCCGGGCCGAAGACCAGCGAAACGAGATTGGCGAGCCAGCTGGCGATCTCCGAACGGCCGGCGACCCAGAGCGCATGGGCGATGCGGTGCGTCTGCAGCGCATGAAAGCCCTTGAGGTTGAGAAGCGCGTGCAGAAATGTGGTGCAGGCCGGATCGCGTTCGCGCACGGCAACGAGATCGGCCTCGACCTTCCGCATGATGTCTGTGGTCAATGTGGACCGGATGAGATCAAACAGATCACCTGTCTCGACCTGTGCCACGGAGAGTCGCGCGGCCAGCACGCTGGCGATGATCTCATCATTGCCGGCAGTGTCCGTTACCTCAGCGGCAAGCAGCCGCTGCAATATCGGCTCGCGTGCGGCAAGCTCGGCCGCCTCGGCGCGGATCACGGCCCAGACGGATGCATCGCCCAACGGCTGCGGCTGTTGCTCGGCTAAACCGAGGCCGGTCGATTTCGACATTCCCGTTTCCTCTGTCAGCCAGGGCGGCGCGCAAAGCGCGTCCTGCGTGCGGTTCATGTTTCGCCCGGGCAAGGCATTTGGCAAGCCCTGATTATAGTCTAGCCGTCCGACGGTTGCAGGCCAGGTGTCAGCTCCGGAAGCCGGCGCCAGTGATAAAGCACATCAGGCTCCCGTTCTTCGTTGTCGGCGCCATCGGTCTCCTCCTCGGCGGCAAAACCGTGCCGTTCGTAGAAAGCGCGAGCGCCCGCATTACGCTGGAAGGTCCAGAGCCTGATCTCGTCCATCTCCTCCTTGGCGCAGCCGAGAAGCAGGGAGCCGATGCCCATGCCCTGAAAGTCGGGGAGAACGTAAAGCTGCGCTATCCAATTGTCGCCATAGGCGATGACACCGATGAGTCGGTTGCCCATGGCAGCGCCGAGGATCGAGCAATTCGGCAGCAGGTGCATGCGCCAGTACTGCTCCTCTTCCTCGGGCGTATGCACATCCGGCAGCCAGGGCAGCCGCTGCCACAGGGCGACACGTCTGATTTCGGCTGCGGCTTGCATGTGGTCGGCCGTCAGCGCCACGATTCGGGTTCCGTCAGGGCGTCGTCCATTGCCGGCAACGGGTTTCAAGCCGAAATGTCGATGACGCCGCAGTCGCCGGCTTCGGAGCCGAAGGCGAGCAGCTTGCCGTTTTTGCTCCAGCTCATCGCCGTGATCGCGCCCTTACCAGGTCGGCGCAGCAGTGCTTCCTTGCTGTCGGCGATGCGCACGGCCAAGATCATGCCGTCGATGAAGCCGATGGCGAGGATATCCTCGAGCGGATGGAATTTCACCGCGGTCGCCATGATATTGGCGCGAGTGCCGAGCTCCAGCGGCGCCTTGCCCATCGGCCCGTCCTTGCCCTGGAAGGGCCAGACGATTGCCGCAGGCGCGCCTGAAGACGCGAGCCACTTGCCCTTGACCGACCAGGAGAGCGATTTCACCTTGGAGGGGTAGCCGGTCATGCGCATGTGGCGGGCTTCGGTGCCGGGCTTGATGTCTAGCTTCCAGCCGTGCAGTGCGTTTTCCTGCATCGAGGTGACGAGGAAATTACCATCCGGCGAGAAGCTGACGCCGGTATGCGCACCCTTCCATTCCAGATCGACCGGCTTGGCGTTCATGCCGATCCAGTGCAGCGACACGCCGTTGTAGCGCGCCGCCGCGATGCGCAGGCCTTTCGGAGCAAAGGCAAGGCCTTCGACCGTGCGCTCCTCGGGGAATTCCTTGGTCGTGCCATCGGCAAGGCGCACGAGCGCACTCTTGCCGTAGGAATAGGCAACGGCACCCTGCGGGCCGGCTGCGACCTGCGAAATCCACTTGCGCGGCGCGGTCGCGATTTCGCTGACGCTGCCGTCGGCGGCGATGCGCAGCACCTTGCCGTCCTCGCCGCCCGAGATCAGGCTCTCGCTGTAGGGGTCGCGGATGGCGGTGAGCATGCCCTGGTGGGCTTCGGAAACCCTGTCGCCGCCATCCAGACGGTGGAATGTACCGTTTGCGCTTGCGAAGAAGGGAACATCACCTAAAAATTCGACGGCCAGAACGTGGCCGTCGAGATCAAGCGGTGCAACTGTCGGCATCAGGCGGCTGCTCCGCAGGCCTTGAAGGAGGCTTCGAGCTTCTCGCGGTCGAGTTCGCGGCCGATGAAGACGAGACGGCTCTCGTGCTTTTCGCCTTCCTTCCAGGGCCGCTGGTGATCACCCTCGATGATCATGTGCACGCCCTGAACGACGTAACGCTCGGGATCGTCCTTGAAGGCGATGATGCCCTTGAGACGCAGAATATTCGGCCCCTGCGTCTGGGTGATCTTCTGGATCCACGGGAAGAAGCGCTCCGGATTCATCTCGCCGCCGCGCAGCGACACCGACTGCACCGTCACATCGTGAATCGCCGACATCGCGCCATGGTGGTGATGGTCATGGTCATGGTTATGATGGTGGTGGTCGTGATCGCAATCGGGGCCGCAGACATGGTCGTCATGGCCCTGCTCAAGGAAATGCGGATCGTTTTCGAGCGCGCGCTCCAGGTTGAAGGCGCCCTGATCGAGCTCGCGAGCGAGATCGACGCCGGAGCGGCTGGTCTTGTAGACGCGGGCAGCCGGGTTGATGGCGCGGACGATATCCTCGATCACATCAAGTTCTTCCGGGGTCACGAGGTCGCTCTTGTTGATGATGACGACATCGGCGAAGGCGATCTGGTCCTCGGCCTCGCGGCTGTCCTTCAGGCGCAGCGGCAGGTGTTTGGCATCGACGAGGGCGACGATGGCGTCGAGCTCGGTCTTGGCGCGCACGTCGTCATCCATGAAGAAGGTCTGGGCGACCGGCACCGGATCGGCAAGGCCTGTCGTTTCGACGATGATGCCGTCGAAGCGGCCGGGACGGCGCATCAGGCCTTCGACGACGCGGATCAGGTCGCCGCGCACCGTACAACAGACGCAGCCATTGTTCATCTCGTAGATTTCTTCGTCCGAYTCGACGATCAGGTCGTTGTCGATGCCGATTTCGCCGAATTCATTGACGATGACCGCATATTTCTTGCCGTGATTTTCAGAGAGAATGCGGTTGAGCAACGTCGTCTTGCCGGCGCCGAGATAACCGGTGAGCACGGTAACGGGAATAGGCTTGAGGGTGGAGATCGCGTCGGTCATGAGAACCTCTAGGATTAGGCGTGCGGCCGAGCGGCTTGGGATCGGCTGCTTGAACGGTTGGTCTCATATAATGGCTTGAGCGTGGCAGTTCAAAGGGTTTTATAATGTTATAAGATCACATCGTTTGCGCGGCGCAGATGTGCCATATTTACCGCAGCTGAGTGACGTCAAATGCATCGACATCCTCCAGCAGTTCCACCAGTCCCTTGACCGCATGGGTAATCAGCGCCTCACCCTTTTGCGCCGTCGCAGCTGCGGCGTTGCCTGCCACGCCTTCGGCATTAAGGTCCGACATCTTCCAGCCGAAGGCGTGCGGCCCGTAGGCGCGCAGATGCTTGAAACGCTCGGCGAATTCCGTCTGTCGCGAGGAGAAGTCTGCCGCCTTCGCCATATCAACCTTATCGGGATGAAGTGCCAGCATAACCGAGGTCTCGATATCGCCGCCATGGATGCCGATCGCCTTTTCCTCCGACGTGACCACGCCATCCGGCACGCCGAAACGGGTCCAGCTCGTCGCCACCGCCAGCATGGCAAAGCGAACCCGCGCCTCGGTCGCAACGACTGATATGACGGGCGAATTGCCGCCATGGGCGTTCAGCATCACGAATTTGCGGATGCCCTGCTTCGCCAGGCCTTCGGCGATGCCGAGCCAGCGGTTTACCGCTTCGTCGAAGGCAAGCGTCTTCGTTCCTTCAACATCCATGTGCTCTATGGAATAGCCGATGGATTCGGCGGGCAGGAAGGTGACCGGCAGGCCGGCGGGCAAACCTATCTTCAATCGCCCGGCGATGCCTTCGGCAATCAGAGTGTCGGTTTCGAAGGGCAGGTGAGGGCCGTGCTGTTCATGGGCGCCGAGCGGCAACACGGCGATCAGATGGCGCCCGTCAGGTGCAAAGGCCGGACTGCTGTCCTCGAAGCGCGGCGAAGGTGTCATCATCCGGTCGTTGCCTCTTGTTTATGACGAGATCCTGGGCAATGTCATATCGCAGCGGCGTCGGGGCTTAAAGATCAAAGGGATGGCTATGGGAAAGAAGCACAAGGACGGCAAAAAGAACAAGTCCAAGAAGAAGGACCAGACCGAGTATACGCTCGTCGATCTCTCTCCGGCTCTGACCCAGGCGGCGCGTTCCATGCGGACGGTGCTCTCGCGCAACCTGCTTGAAAGCGGCCTCTATGCCGGCCAGGATGGTGTCATCCTCTCGCTTGCCGAAAGTGACGGCATGACGGCAGGCGGCCTCGCCCAGAAGCTCGGCGTCAAGGCGCCGACGATGACCCGCACGATCGGCCGCATGGAGGCGCAGGGCTTTCTCGAGCGCAAGCCCGATGCCGAGGATGCACGCCTGACCAAGGTCTATCTCACCGACCTCGGCCGTGGCAGCGTGCAGGGGATCGAGATGGCGGCTTCGGCCTGCGACATGCTGGCGACGCAGGAGTTCTCCGAGAAGGAAATCCGCAATCTCGTCCGCCTGCTGAAGGCGATCGATGCCAATCTGCAGGCCGAAGCCATTCCTATCGAAGAACCGGACGAAGACTGAAATTTCCCCGAAAGACGAATTGCTTCCGCCGATTAAATCTTTTAATTAAACATTTTAAGGGCCGCGCCGGTTTGACGGCGGGGTCTTGTCGCTTGCGTGCTGCCTGGAGGAGGACACGTGGTCCAGAAGATCAAGCTTTCGACGATCGCCGAAACGCTCGGCATTTCAACGGCGACCGTATCGCTTGCCTTACGCGACAGTCCGCTCGTCGCCGGCAATACCCGGGAGAAGATCAAGGAACAGGCCCGCGCGCTCGGCTATATCTACAATCGCCGTGCCGCCAGCCTTCGCACTTCGCGCTCCGGCATCATCGGCGTCGTCGTGCACGACATCATGAACCCCTTCTATGGCGAGATCCTGAAGGCGATCGAAAGCGAGCTCGACCGCAGCCGCCACACCTTCATCCTTTCCAACCACTACGACAATGTCGAAAAGCAGCGCACCTTCATCGAGACACTGCTGCAGCTCGGCGGCGACGGCGTCATCATGTCGCCGGCGATCGGTACGCCGCCTGAGGACGTGCAGCTGGCAGAAGACAACGGCATGCCGGCGATCCTGGTCGCCCGCTCGATGGAAGGGCAGGACCTGCCGACCTATCGCGGCGACGACAGCTACGGCATCTCGCTTGCCACCAACCACCTGATCGGCCTCGGTCATCGCTCGATCGCCATGATCGGCGGTACGGACCAGACATCCACCGGCCGCGATCGCTACCAGGGTTATGTCAACTCGCTGCGCAAGGCCGGCATCGAGGTCGATCCGAACCTGCGCATTCCCGGACCGCGCTCGAAACAGGGCGGTTTCGAGGCCGCGGTGCATTTCCTTTCGCTACCGCAGAAGCCGACCGCAGCCGTCTGCTGGAACGATCTCGTGGCGATCGGCCTGATGAACGGCATTGCACGCGCCGGTCTGGTGCCGGGACGCGATATTTCCGTCACCGGTTACGACGATCTCGAGGAGGCCTCGATCGCTACGCCTGCGCTAACGACCGTCTGGAACGGGCAGGCCGAGGTCGGGCGCCTGGCCGCCCGGGCGCTGCTCGATCGCCTTGCCGGCAGCCATGAGCCTGATGGCATGCATCTGATCAAGCCGGAAATGCGCATTCGCCAGTCCACCAGTCCCCATCGGCCCCGCGCCTGAACCACGACCGCCATCCAATAGGAAAAGCCATGTCCCGCATCGCCATTCTCGTTCCTGGGAAGATACACGAGCGTGTTCTCGAAAGGCTGAAGGATCGTTTTGAGATTATTGCCGTCGCACGCGAGGAGAAGCTTGCGCTTGACAGCGAGACCGCCGGCCACATCCGCGGCGTCGCCGTTTCCGGTTCCTTCCCGGGCGCCTGGATGGAGCAGCTGCCGCATGTCGAAGTGATCGCCAATTTCGGTGTCGGCTATGACGGCGTCGATGTGAAACACGCCGCCGAAAAAGGCATCGTCGTCACCAATACGCCTGATGTGCTGAACGATGAGGTCGCCGATACGGCGATCGGCCTGCTGCTGAACACGGTGCGCGAGCTGCCGCGGGCCGAAGCCTGGCTGCGTGCCGGCAACTGGAAGCCGGGCACGGCCTATCCGCTGTCGCGCTTCTCGCTCAAGGGTCGCCATGTCGGGCTTTATGGCCTTGGCCGCATCGGACTCGAAATCGCCAAGCGGCTGGAGCCGTTCAAGGTGAAGATCAGTTATCACACACGTTCACGCCATGCCGATGTGTCCTACGATTATCACCCGACGTTGAAGGGGCTGGTGGAAGCGGTGGATACGCTGATCGCCATCGTTCCGAAGACGCCGCAGACGCACAAGACGATCGATGCCGATATTCTGGCAGCACTCGGCCCAAACGGCATTCTCGTCAATGTCGGCCGCGGTTGGACGGTGGACGAGGAGGCGCTGAGTGCCGCGCTTGCTTCCGGCGCGCTCGGTGCTGCCGGTCTGGACGTCTTCTATGAAGAGCCCACGGTGCCGGCCGAGCTGTTTGAGCCGACCAATGCCGTGCTGCTGCCGCACGTCGCCTCCGCGTCCGTGCCGACACGCAATGCGATGGCCGATCTCGTCGCCGACAATCTCATCGCCTGGTTCGAGAAGGGTGCGGCGCTGACGCCGGTGCCGGAGACGCCGCAGAAGGCTTAGGTGCGTCGGATAGAACTTGATTCATGCGATATGCTTCAGGTCTTTGATGCCGATACCGGCTCTGTCAATCGACTGTTGTCGTTGGACGATATGTTGCTCGGCACGATCCCTTCGGTTACATTCTCGCCGATTTTTACAACTTATGTTCGCAACCTTCCGTACGGCTTGGAGCCGCGTCGACAGGCTAGCCGAAGAAAAGGAATTGACGGCATGTCGGAGCCAAGTGCGTCGAACACGACGACCCTCGAGACCGGCCAGGGTCTGATGCTGGCGATTTCGACCGGCAGTCTGCCGGCGGTCGTGACGGTTATTCTTCCGCCTGAGAAAGCCGGCGAGGTCAGCGAGCTTGCAGAGCGGTACCGGCTGGCAACGGCGGAGCCGCATACTTTGATTACCTTCGGCCAGGAGGCCATCGGCGGTTTCGGCGCCAAGCTCGATGCCATCCTTTCGCAGATTACCAATGCGCAGTCGCCGGTGCTGTTCGAATTGTTCCGGACGATCCGGGACGGCATCAACGACGCCGATCTCAAAGGGCTCGAGGCAAGTATCCGGGAAAAGCTGAAGGGCAGTTTCCTGGAGCGCCTGCTGATCGCTGTCGGCCTTGGTGACCCGGCCAAACGCCTGAAGACGGTGACGGACGAGGTTCGCGGCATGCTGCAAAGCAAGGCCAAGTCCCTCGGTGATCTCGTCAAGCCGATGGAGGTGCAGATCGAGGAGGAGAGTGGCAAGCTTATCCTCGAGGTGTCACGCATGAGCACGCTGGCGCAGGGGTATCGCGATACGATCGTGTCTCTCGGCGTCTTCGTCGAGGCCGGTCGACGTATTCTTGCCGATGCCGGCCACGAACTTGACCGGTTGACCAACGAGGCAGCCTCCGGCGATCCGCTCAAGGTGCAGGAAGCCCGTGATTTCTCGCAGAAGCTCGATATCTTCCAGAACCGGGTCCTCGTTCTCGAAACCGCCTATGCCAAGGCGCCGGCCGATCTCGACTCGATCGGTATTGCCCGAGGTGCGGCGCTTTCGACCCTTGCGGATACGGTAACCTCGGCCAATGCAGAATTCAACGACATCAAGTCGATCCTGATCCGGCTGCACGCACTCTTCCAGATGCAGTCGATCCAGCAGATGAATGCCATGCGGCGCGAACTGCGCGCATCGCTTCAACAATATGGATCCGAGGTGCTCGAGGATGTCTCGGTCACTTCAGTCAAGGGTGCCGGGGAGACCCGGCTTGCCGATGCCGATCTGGTGCTTAGCACCGCGCAGCGGCTGCGTAATATCGCCGACAAGGTGGTCGCCGAAGGCGAGCGAAACAAGGAGCGTTATGCCGCCGCCCGCGTCAAGCTCGAGCAAGCGCGCCAAATCGTGACCGATCGCCCGATCTGAGACTTCAGGAGAAATACAGCGCATGGCAACCTTCAAGCTCAACAAGGGTCAGTCATTTCAGATCCAGAAGGAAATCCAGCTCGTCCATTCGGGACTTGTCTGGGATCCGCCCGAAGGTTCGGGCCCGGCCTTCGATCTCGATGTGCATTGTTTTGCGCTGGTCCATCCCGGCGGCGATGCCAACCGTGCGCGGCTCTACAATGAAGGCTCGCATGCGCTGTGTTATGCTTTCGTGCGCAGTTCCGGCAATCCGGAAGGCTCGCTCATCAAGAACGCCGACGGCTCCTTCCAGACGGATGACGGCTCGATGTGGCACGAACGCGATGACCGGACCGGACGTGGCGGCCTGATAAAAGGGTCAGAACCGGACGATGACGGTGACGAAGACGACCATGGCGGCGGTCACCATGACGAGGGTTTCCGCGAGGAGTTCAAGATCGTGCTGGCGAAGCTGCCGGGGGAGGTCTCGGAGCTTGCCGTCTGGGCGACGATCCATGATGCCGAGCGCAAGAGACAGGATTTCGGCAAGGTCAAGAACGCCTATATCGAAGTTTGCGATGCGATGGACGACGAGCTCTGCCGCTATCAGCTTACGGCCGAGTTTGCCGGCAAGACGACGATACAGGTGGCTTCCTTTCTGAAACAGCCGGATGGATCCTGGCGATTCCATGCCGTCGGCGCGGGATCGAACGCCGGACTTGGCGACATCATTCAAGCCTATTTCGGCTGAGCGGGAGCCTCAATTGACAAGCGGCGAGGCAGATGGACCACCGGAAAAGCAGCCGGGCCGGTTGCCAAAGGTGCTTTTTCCGGAAAGCGCATCGCCTGAGATTGCCGCTCCTTCCCGGCCGCCTGCTGAACCGAGGATCCTGTTTGGTTCGCCGCAAGCCCCGACACTCAAAGGCGACACACCCCGCGTTCTTGCGGCCGGCGAAGTTCGCCGGCGCATTCCCTGCAGCGTGGCGGCGCTTCTGGAGATCGACGCCAACGCTGCGGCATCGCTTGCGTCAATGGCGTTGCGCATCGTTGACGGGACCAATCTCGACGACCATCATTTCGACGACGTCGTGCGCTTCGGCGCCAGCCTCCAGACAGAGCATGGCAGGCTTGCCGAAAGCGAACTCGCCCTTGTCGACAGCGAAGTGTTGGCGCGTGGAAAGCGCCTGAGTGCCGAGCTGCTCCAGCGTCTCGGCGATCTCGACCCTGACCGCGTCTTTGCCGTTCGCGGCGGCGTTCTGAGGGCGATCAAAGTGCTGGCGGCGCCGCGCGAGCCTGCCGCCCTGTATTCGCAGCTTTACCCTGAAGTGCAGGCCTTGGCGAAGGAACTCGATGCGCTTGCTCCCGAGATTGTCGTCATCGCGAAAGAGCTGCGCGCGGTCGGCAAAGGCTATGCGACGCTCGACCGCAATCTGGCGGCCCATATCCTGGCGGGGCGTTTCCTCGTTCATTACGTCAGCGGGCTCCAACTGTCCGATCACGAGCGGCAGGCCCATTACACCTCGCAAGCCGAAGCGATCGAGACGAGGACTGTCAGTCTCGCGGCCACGAAAGCCACGATCGAGGTGAGCACGCGGACGGTTGCTGCCGTTGCACGACACGTCGAGGCATTGGGACACGCTGCAGAAGGCCTGTTGCAGGAGGAGCTGCCGGCGTGGCATGCGGCCTATTCCGCGGCGCTGACGGCGGCGCGAACCGCTCAATCACCAGCGCAGGCCGGCGCCGGAGCGCCGTTGCGCGGCATTCACGCGCGTATTCTAGGAAAACTCAAATCGGAGGGATGACCCATGACGACATTCAAGCTGCACAAGCCCGAGGAAGAAGTTCGCCGCGTCGGCTTCGTCCTTCAGAAACAGGGCATTCACGAGCGCATTCCGGCGCAGGTCGGCCTCAACATCGATGTCTCGGGCTCGATGAGCGACCTTTTCAAATCCGGTGCGGTACAGGCGGCGCTCGAGCGTATTCTTCCCGTCGCTCTCTATTTCGATGATGACGGGCGTATCGATACCTGGGTGTTCTCCAATCAGGAGAAGATGGCATCGCTCGCGCCGGCTACAGCGAAAAATTACGAAGGTTACGTCGAGCGCGAGATCATCAGCAATAATAAGCTGAAAACCGTGCTCTGGGGTGGCACCGATTACGGCCCAGTCATCCGCTCGAACCTGATGACATATGGTTTGATGGAAGAGGAGGCGGCTGGCGGCCTGCTCGGCATGATCTTCGGCATGAGCCGCGATACATTCGGCGAGGAGACACGTTCGGGTGTTCCGGCGATCAACTACTTTCTCACGGATGGCKAGAATGCCGACCGGGATGCGGCCTGGACGTTGCTGCAGAAGGCCGAGCACGCCGAATCGCAGATCTACTACGTCATGGTCGGCGTTGGCGACGAACGCTTCGACTTCCTGCGCAGCGCGGCAGAGCAATTTCCGAATGTCGGCTTCGTCAGCGTCAAGGATCTTGGGGAGTTCGTCGGCAGCGACGATGCCTATGAGAAACTGCTGCCGGCGGAGCTCTGCACCTGGCTCAAGCACGAGCATGATGACGAGGACGACGATCACCATTGATCGACGCGGTTCAACGCCCGGCGGGTCTGGTCGCTCGCCGGCACCGCGCTGTCAGGCAATCGCCTGCGCGGGTCTGATCGGCAGCTTGGCCGCAGCATAGCTGCGGACGGCGTCGCCGAAAGCAGCGAACAGCTGGTTCGAAGACTTGTCGGTTTCAGCCCAATATTCCGGATGCCATTGCACGCCGACGGCGAAAGCCTTGGCGTCGATGACGGAAACGGCCTCCACCGTGCCGTCCTCGGCGATCGCTTCCACCTGCAGGCGTGGGGCGGTTCTGGCAATTGCCTGGCGATGCAGGGAATTCACGCGGATCTCGCCTGGGCCGAGAATGCCTGCGATGCAGGAACCTTCCTTGACGTGGACGGTCTGGCGAATGGCGTACATGCCGTCCCGGTCGACGCCTTCTGGCCGGCGATGGTCCCAGATGCCGGGCTGCTCCTGGATCTCGCTTGCCAGCGAGCCGCCGAGGGCGACATTCAGCTCCTGGATGCCGCGGCAGATGGCGAGCAGCGGGATGGCGCGGTCGATGGCGCGGCGGATGAGCGGCAGGCTGGTGGCGTCGCGGGCGGGGTCGAAGGGGCCGTCCTTGTCATTCGCCTCGGCACCGTAGAGCAAGGGATGAACATTGCTGGCCGAACCGGAGACCAGCAGACCGTCGACGCGGTCGAGGATCGCGTCGGTATCGTAGCCCTCCTCGAAAGCGGGGATGATGAAGGCCATGACACCGGATGCGTTCAATGCGGCGCGCAGATATTGATGCTGCACGGCATGCCAGGTCGCGCCGTCGAAGCTACGGATATCGGCAGGAATGGCAACGATCGGTTTCGTCATATCAGCCCCGGTGAAAATCTTTATTCTCGTCGTTTCTTCCGCCTGAACGGCCGTCAAGTCAACGCTTGGCTGCATTAGGCGGCCAAATTGCGACGGAAGCGGCGCCCTGCCTTTCCGGTTTACCGCTAAGCCGCTGATTCTGATGGATACGTGCGCGTTGCCTTATTGCCGTCTTGATGCCAAAGGCTAATAGACTAAAGCTTGAATCGCGGCTTGCGCCATGCTTAGCTTTGCCCTTGCTGCGGGTAGGGGTGAGATTGGCCGCGCAGTGTCATCTATATGGGAGGTTTTTGATGGATCGTCGTTCGTTTTTCAAGAAGGCGGGAACCGCCAGCGCCGGTGCGGTCGCCGCAACGGCTTTGGCAGCGCCTGCGATCGCGCAGGAGAATCCGAAGATCGCGTGGCGCTTGACATCGTCGTTTCCGAAGAGCTTGGATACGATCTATGGCGGAGCCGAGGATATCGCCAAGCATGTTGCCGCGGCGACAGATGGCAATTTCACGATCCAGCCCTTTGCGGCCGGTGAAATTGTGCCGGGTTTGCAGGCTGTCGATGCCGTTGCCGCCGGTACGGTCGAGGCAGCCCATACCACCTCCTATTATTTCGTCGGCAAGGACCCGACTTACGCCATCGGAACGGCCATTCCGTTCGGGCTGAACAGCCGCCTGACCAATGCCTGGTACTATGAAGGCAACGGCAATAAGCTGATGAACGAATTTTATGCGACGCAGGGCATGTATGCGCTGCCGGCAGGCAATACCGGTGCGCAGATGGGCGGCTGGTTCCGCAAGGAAATCAACACGCTCGATGACCTCAAGGGCGTCAAGATGCGCATTGCCGGTCTCGCCGGCCGCGTCATGGAGAAGGTCGGCGTCATCCCGCAGCAGATCGCCGGCGGCGACATCTATCCGGCGCTGGAAAAAGGCACGATCGATGCGGCGGAATTCGTCGGCCCCTATGACGACCTGAAGCTCGGCTTCCACAAGGTGGCGAAGTACTACTATTATCCGGGCTGGTGGGAAGGTGGCCCGACGGTGCACGGGTTCTTCAATCTCGAAAAATGGAGCAGTCTGCCCAAGCATTATCAGGCAGCGCTGACCGACGCCTGCGCTTTCGCCAACACCAACATGCTGGCGAAGTACGACACGAAGAACCCGACCGCGCTGAAGCAGCTGGTCGCGGAAGGTGCGACGCTGCGCCCGTTCAGTCAGGAGATCATGGAAGCCTGCTTCCAGGCGGCGACGGGCATCTACAGCGAAATTTCGGGCACGAACCAGTATTTCAAGAAGATCTACGACGACCAGACCGCCTTCAAGCGGGATGCCTATCTCTGGATGCAGCTGTCGGAGTACACCTTCGATACGTTCATGATGATCCAGCAGCGGGCCGGGAAGCTTTAAGGCTTTCCGCCGGCAGGCTCGGCGCTTTAGACGAATGCGATACCAGAACCCCGGATTTCCGTCCGGGGTTTTGTTTTTGCTGGACTATTTCGCCGGTGGCGGCGGTGCTCCCGGCAGGCCGTTCGGTGGCGGCAGGGTCAGGCCGGGGATCTGCGGTGAGCTATTGCCACCGCCCAGCGGCGGCAGGCCGAGCTGGCCGCCGAAGCCCGGGACTTCGATCTTGATCGAGTTCGGGTCGACCTKCGGACCKTKRTYSAGCCAATAGGTYACCGAYTGCGGCCAGAAGATCACGATSGCSACSAGGATMAGCTGCATGCCGACCCAGGGGAGGGCGCCCATGTAAATATCCGAGGTCTTGACGTCCTTGCTGGCGATCGAGCGCAGATAGAAGAGCGCGAAGCCGAAGGGCGGATGCATGAAGCTCGTCTGCATGTTGACGCAGATCAGGACGCCGAACCAGATCAGGTCGATGCCGAGACTGGAGGCGACGGGAGCGAGCATCGGGATGACGATGAAGGCGATCTCGAAGAAATCGAGGAAGAAGGCGAGCACGAAGATGAAGATGTTGACGAAGATCAGGAAACCAACCGGGCCGCCGGGAATGCCCGACAGCATGTGCTCGATCCAGCGCGAGCCGTCCATGCCCTGGAAGACCAGGCTGAAACAGGTGGAGCCGATCAGGATCATCACCACCATGGATGTGATGTGCGTGGTCGATGCCATGGCCTCGCGGATCAGCGGCCAGGTGAGGCGGCGATTCATGGCGGCGAGCAGCATGGCGCCGACGACGCCGAGCGCGCCTGCCTCCGTCGGTGTCGCAAGGCCCATGAAGATCGTGCCGAGCACGAGGAAGATCAGCACGATCGAAGGCACCATGCCCATCAGCACCTTCACGAGCAGCGCCCAATTGAAATCGCCACGTACTTCCTTGGGCAGCGGCGGCATCGATTTCGGCCTGATAATCGACATCACCAGGATGAAGAGCACGAAGATCGCCACCTGCAGGATCGAGGGACCGATCGCGCCGAGATACATGTCGCCGACCGACCTTCCGAGCTGATCGGCAAGAACGACGAGCACGAGCGAGGGCGGGATCACCTGAGTAATCGTGCCGGAGGCCGCGATGACGCCGGTGGCAAGGCGCGGATTGTAGCCATAGCGCAGCATGATCGGCAGCGAGATCACCCCCATGGTGATGACGGAAGCGGCCACCGTGCCGGTGATCGCTCCGAGCACGGCACCGACGAGGATGACCGCATAGGCGAGGCCCCCGGGTATGCCACCGAAGAGTTTGCCGGTGCCTTCGAGCAGGTCCTCTGCCAGCCCGCAGCGCTCCAACACCGCGCCCATGAAGGTGAAGAAGGGGATGGCGAGCAGGAGGTCGTTGGAAAGAATACCGAAAAAGCGCAGCGGCAGAGCCTGCAGGAAGACCTCGCCGAAATGGCCGGTGGCGATGCCGACGATGGCGAAAAACAGGCCGACGGCGGCGAGCGAAAAGGCGACCGGAAAGCCGTAGAGCATGAAGATGACCATGCCCAGGAACATGGCCGGAGGAATGATACCGAAATCAAACAAATCCGCTTCTCCCAGCCGGCGTTACTGCAGCGGCTTTTCGTATGTCGTGTCGATGGTGATGTGGCCGGTGAGCGCTGCGATCCGCTTGACCAGTTCCGAGACGCCCTGAAGAGAGAGCAGCGCGAAACCGGCGACAAGGATCAGCTTGACGGGCCAGCGGATCAGCCCGCCGGCATTGCCCGATATTTCCCCCTGATGGTAAGAGAGCGTGAAGAAGGGCCAGCACAGCCAGGTCAGATAGACGCATGCGGGAAGCAGGAAGAGGATGAGGCCGACGATGTCGATCCAGATCTTCGCCCTGTCGGAAACGGAACCATAGATCAGGTCGACGCGGACATGTTCGTTGTTGCGCAGCGCATGCGAGGCACCGAGCATGACGACGAAGGCGAAGAGATACCACTGGATCTCAAGCCAGCCGTTCGAACTGTAGTTGAAGGCATAGCGGACGATGGCGTTTCCGGCGCTGATCATACAGCAGAACAGCACCATATATTCGGCAAGTTTACCCATGAACTGACTGATCGAGTCGATCAGCCGGCTTGCTGCCAGAAGTACCGACATTCGCCTCCCCTTGTTCTTATCCCGCCGGTTTCCGGCAGCTTTCCCTCTTGCAATCGATGTAGACCACGGCCTTTGAAATTGGAAGGATAAATGCCTCGGGTTGGAGTATAGTCTTAGATGCACCGGCCCGGCTGTAGGGCCGTCGAATATTTCAACAACCCAGGCGTGGATAAATTATTTCAATAATCTCGCCGGCAGGCTGTATTAACGCGCGTAGGCTGTGCGGTTCACCCTGTGGTTTTAGAAAATTTGACCAAATGTTTGATTCCATTGAAATCAATTTTTAAAGGGTTGGGCTTAGAATTCCCGCGCACAGGGAAAGTGTGGATGAAGCCAGATAACCCGAACAGGGTCCCTTTAGATGTGTATCTGTCGTTTGTGAGCTCCCTTTCCGGGAACCGCATGACGTTGCTTGCTGGCGTGATCGTGCATGTCGCGACCTGCCTTGCCGTTGCTGCCAAGACGCAGTCCTTCGTCTACATCCTGCTGGCAGCCGCCTTCCTCCTGGTCTTCTGCGTTCGCATGGTCGTCTTCCGGCAGTTCGACCGCGTCGACAAGGAGAGCCTGTCGCACGCTGGAATCGAGCGTTGGGAGCGGATCCTGGTTGCCGGTGCGGCCTGCACTACCGCCCTGCTTGGCATCGCCAGCGGCTACGCCATCTTCGTCGTGCATGATTCCTTTGCGGAACTTGCCTGCATTGCCGTCACCATGGCGACCATGGTTTCCGTTGTCGGCCGCAATTACGGTTCGCGCCTGGCGGTCGACCTCCAGACCTTCTCCTGCTGTCTGCCGATGATCGTCTGCAGCCTGTTGGCGCTGGATTTTTATCGTGGCCTGCTGTCGATCTTCCTCATTCCCTTCTGGCTGACGACGCGGGCCATGGCGAACGGCGTCCGCGAGTTCCTCTATGAGAATGTCATCGCGCGCCGGGAAATCACCATCATCGCCGACCGCTTCGATACGGCGCTCAACAACATGCCGCATGGCTTGGTCATGGTCGATGCCGAAAACCGTATCCAGGTCGTCAATCGCAAAGCCTGCGAGCTTCTGAAGATCGGTGCGCCGGAGCGGTTGAAGGACCGCGACCTCGGCGCCGTGCTGCGCTACGGCGCGCGCTACAGCTTCATGGACGCCTCGCAGCCGGAGCTCATCCTGCGCCAGCTCACCCAGGTCGCCGAAGGTAACCTGTCGCGCACGCTCATTCATTTCCCCGAGGGCCTGTCGCTCGAATTCTCCGCCAGCCGAAGGGCCGACGGCGGCGCGGTGCTGATCTTCGAGGACGTGTCGAGCCGGGTGAAGGCAGAGCAGAAGATCATGCACATGGTCCGCTTCGATGCGTTGACCGGCCTGCCGAACCGAGAATATTTCGGGCAGCTGGTGCAGGAGTATCTCGCCAAGCATCAGAGGAAGTCCGGGCCGCTCGGCTTCATGGTCCTCGATATCGACGAGTTCAAACATGTCAACGACATGCGCGGCCACGTCACGGGCGACCATCTGCTCTGCGCCATCGCCGCCCGCATCAAGCAGGCCTCTGGCAATGCCATCCTCGGCCGGTTGATGGGAGACCAGTTCATCCTGTTCTTCCCGCATGCCAAGGAGCCGGCTTCGCTCGATATCGAGATCCGCCGCGTGCACGCCGCAATCCAGGGCAATTACGCGGTCGACGAACTGACCTTCCTCGTTTCGCTCAGCGCCGGCTACGCGATCCTCGAAAGTGCCGCGTTTGCGATGGACGAATGGAGCGTTAAGGCGGACCTAGCGCTGTTCGAAAGCAAGTCGCGCTTCAAGGGCGGCATTTCCGGCTTCGAGCGGGAGATGGATGGCCGCTATATCGAGCAGCAGAAGCTGAAGGCGGATCTGCGCGACGCGGTCTCGGCGCAGGCGCTGCATCTCGCCTTCCAGCCGATGTTCCGGGCAGACGGCTCGCGGATCGAATGCGCCGAGGCGTTGGCGCGCTGGGTGCATCCGGAGAAGGGCTCGATCCCGCCCGACGTCTTCATCCGGCTCGCCGAGGATATGGGGATCATCTCCGACATTACCCGGTTCGTCCTGTTCAAGGCGTGCAGCGAATGCATGAACTGGCCGGAGCATATCGCTGTCTCGGTCAACCTCTCGGCGCGGGACCTGCGCGATGCCGATATTGTCTCGGTGGTCGCCGAAGCGCTTGCTCATTCCGGCCTCGACGCGGCGCGGCTACATCTCGAAGTCACCGAAAGCTGCCTGATCGACGAGCCGGCGGCCGTGCGCGCCATCCTGGCGGAGCTCAGGGCCCGCGGCATCACCATCGCTATCGACGATTTCGGTACCGGCTTCTCCAGCCTCAGCTATCTCGACACGCTGCCGCTCGATATCGTCAAGATCGATCGCTCCTTCGTGCGCAACATCGTCGAGGATAACCGCCGCCTCAAGCTGCTGCGCGGCACGGTCCATCTCGCCCGCGAACTGGGCCTGAAGATCGTCATCGAAGGCGTCGAAACCGAGGAGCAGCTCGCGCTGCTCAACAAGCACCGCAGCGCCGATCTTGTTCAGGGCTATGTTTTCTCGCCGCCGGTGCCTTCGCAGAATATCCCGCTGTTGCAGCAGGGCATCGGCCGCCGCGTCGTGCAACGCCGCCGCAACAAGGTCGCCTGAGCGCTCTGCGACGGCCAGTTTTCCCCTGAAGAGCGCGCGCCGCGTTAACCTTAACACTTTAAAAACAACGGAAATTATCGGATTTCCTTGCCTAAATTTCGCTGGCGTATGATTAATGATCCGTTAACGAGCGGATCGAGAAATGTCAGAGACACTGTTCAAGCGTAGTGATTTCAGCACAAAAATTTTGGAAGTTTTGGATCATGTCGAGTATCGCCGCGTCGAAAGCAGCGAAGACATGGAGCAGGTGGAACGGTTGCGCTACAAGGCTTACAAGGCCCATGACGTGCTGGCGCTCGCCCCGAAAGGGCTGCTGGACGACAGCGATTTCGACAGCCACGCCTATATTTTCGGTCTGTATTATTATGGGGAACTGGTCAGTACGATCCGGGTTCATTATGTGACACCCGAACATCGCCTCAGTCAGTCCGGTGGCGCCTTCCCCGAGGCGATGGATGAACTTCTGGATGCCGGGTTGACCTTGATCGATCCGGCACGTTTTGCCGCCGACCCCGAGCTTACCGCCGATCTGCCGTGGGTGCCCTATCTGACGCTGAGGCCCACCATCGTGGCGGCGGCGTATTTCCGTGCGGACCGCGTTCTTCAGTTCGTTCGGCCTCCGCATGCGGCCTTCTACAAGCGGGTCTTCTATGCCGATACAGTTGTGCCGGGCCGGCTGGCGAAGAATTACGGGATCGACATGACGCTGATGGCGACGAATGTGATCGAGGTCGGGCGGAAGCTGTTGACGCGCTATCCCTTCTTCATCTCCAGCGCCAGCGAGCAACGCATGATGTTTTCGCGTAATCCCAACGACACCTTGCCGCCGCTGACCATCATTCCGACGGCGCGTTTCGTGCCGCAAGGCGAACTCGGCACCGACCTGCCGCTATAATTTGTCCTTGTCCCCGAGGGGGAGGTGAAGGGCAGCTGACGTGGCGACGGAGGCAGGCGAATCGGCCGTCCTTCAGGCCACGTTCCGGGCCGCTGACATGGCAGTTGCGGCGTGTGCCTGCGGCATTCTCATGGATTGCGCTTTCGCCTGTCATTGTGTAATCCCTGCACGTAGGGATTTCCCTCGCCTAGAGGGAAATTAGGCAGCGCAGAGGCATTTCAGGGAGACGATATTTATGGCCGAACATCATACCGGACCGGTCGAGACCGGCGCGCCGATGGATTACAAAGAACATGAAAAGACCTACGACATGTTCATCGCCAGCGCGAAATACGGCTCGATGCTTCTCATCGTCCTCCTGCTTGCGATGACCGCCGGTTTCTTCGGCGGCGCCGGTCTTCTCGGCGGCCTCTTCGTCTTCATCATCCTTCTCGCCGCCGGCATCTTCCTGTTCCGCTGATCGCGTAGATTCAGAGGGTCAGAGCGTCCTTTGTGCGTCCGAAAGGACACACGGCGCTCTGAGGGGAGGAGAGCTTCTCCGAAGCTTTGTGAATGAGGTGCTTGGCCCGCGCAGGTGAGCCTGCGGCGGTCCGGCTGACCCGGAGGAGGGGGCAGTTGGGCAATATCGTTTTCGTTGCAAGGGAAATTGCGGGCGAGGAGACACGTGTCGCTGCCTCCGCCGAGACCGTGAAGAAGATGAAGAATTTCGGCTTCGACGTCGTCGTCGAAGCCGGTGCCGGTGCGGCTTCGCGCATTCCAGACGGGGAGTTCGAGGCCGCGGGCGCCAGGATCGGCAGTTTTGCGGATGCAGCCTCCGCGGATGTGGTGTTGAAGGTGCGCCGGCCCAGCGGATCGGAAATCTCCGGCTATAAAAGCGGCGCCGTGATCATCGCCATTATGGATCCCTACGGCAATGACGAAGCGATTGCGGCTTTGGCAAGTGCCGGGCTTTCGGCTTTCGCGATGGAACTGATGCCGCGCATTACCCGCGCCCAGTCTATGGATGTGCTGTCGTCCCAGGCCAATCTCGCCGGTTACCAAGCCGTCATCGAGGCGGCCGCGGTTTATGACCGCGCCATGCCGATGATGATGACGGCGGCCGGCACCGTGCCGGCCGCCAAGGTCTTCGTCATGGGCGCCGGCGTCGCGGGTCTTCAGGCGATCGCGACCGCGCGCCGCCTCGGCGCGGCGGTCTCGGCCACCGATGTTCGCCCCGCCGCCAAGGAGCAGGTCGCCTCACTCGGCGCCAAGTTCATCGCCGTCGAAGACGACGAGTTCAAGGCGGCGGAAACGGCCGGCGGCTATGCCAAGGAAATGTCCGCCGACTATCAGGCGAAACAGGCGGCTCTGATTGCCGAACACATCGCCAAGCAGGATATTGTCATCACCACCGCGCTGATCCCCGGTCGTGCGGCACCGCGGCTCGTTTCGCGCGCCATGCTCGCCTCGATGAAATCAGGTGCGGTCGCCATCGACCTCGCGGTCGAGCGTGGCGGCAATATCGAGGGCGTCGTCCCCGGCGAGATCGCCGATGTCGAAGGCGTCAGGGTGATCGGTTTCGCCAACATGCCGGGCCGGGTTGCTGCCAGCGCCTCGGCGCTCTACGCCAAGAACCTCGTGACCTTCCTCGAGACAATGGTCAACAAGGAAACCCGGAGCGTCGTCGTCAATCTTGACGACGAGCTCGTCAAGGCGACGATGCTGACCTATGCCGGCGACGTGGTTCATCCCGCCTTCGGCGGCGCGAAGAAGGGAGACATCTGATGGCCAGTGAAGCAATGGACAGGGCGCTGGAGCAGCTCGACCAGGCGGTGACCGCCGTCATCACGGCGGCGGCCCAGGCGCCGGAAGCGGCAAGCGCTGCGACCGGCGGGGCGATCGATCCTTTCGTCTTCCAGCTCGCCATCTTCGTATTGTCGATCTTCGTCGGCTATTACGTCGTGTGGTCGGTGACGCCGGCACTGCATACGCCGCTGATGGCCGTCACCAATGCGATCTCCTCCGTCATCGTCGTCGGCGCGCTTCTGGCGGTGGGCATCTCGACCAGCGGGCTTGCGACCGGTTTCGGATTCGTCGCCCTCGTGCTCGTCTCGGTGAACATCGTCGGCGGTTTCCTCGTCACGCAGCGGATGCTTTCGATGTACCGCAAGAAGGACCGGTGAGGGACCGATGACCAATATCGCAGCCTTCCTCTACCTCGTCTCCGGCGTGCTCTTTATCCTGGCGCTGCGCGGCCTGTCGCATCCAGCCACCAGCCGCAAGGGCAATCTCTACGGCATGATCGGCATGGGGATCGCGATCCTGACGACGCTGGTGCTGGCGACCCCGAATTTCGGCGGCTTCGTGCTGATCGTCCTTGGCCTTGCCATCGGCGGCAGCGTCGGTGCCTATGTCGCCCGCACCATCCCCATGACCTCGATGCCGCAGCTCGTCGCCGGTTTCCATTCGCTGGTTGGCCTTGCCGCGGTGCTGGTCGCGGCCTCCGCGCTCTATACGCCTGCCTCCTTCGGCATCGGCGAGATCGGCCAGATCCACACCGAAGCGCGTATCGAGATGGCGCTCGGCGTCGCGATCGGAGCACTGACCTTTACCGGTTCGATCATCGCCTTCCTGAAGCTCGACGGACGCATGTCCGGCAAGCCGATCCTGCTGCCTTACCGGCATGTGATCAATGCGAGCCTGCTGGTGCTGATCGTGCTCTTCATCATCGGGCTTGCCGCCACCGAAAGCCATTTCGACTTCTGGGCTGTTGTGGCCTTGTCGCTGGCGCTCGGCGTTCTGCTGATCGTGCCGATCGGCGGGGCCGATATGCCCGTCGTCGTCTCGATGCTGAACTCCTATTCGGGATGGGCTGCGGCCGGCATCGGCTTCACGCTCGGCAATCTGGCGCTGATCATCACCGGCGCGCTCGTCGGTTCCTCCGGCGCGATCCTCTCCTACATCATGTGCAAGGGCATGAACCGTTCCTTCGTCTCCGTCATCCTCGGCGGTTTCGGCGGTGAGACGGCGTCCGGCGGACCCGACACATCAGACAAGACCGTCAAGCTCGGCTCGGCCGAGGATGCGGCTTATCTGATGGCCAACGCATCGAAGGTCATCATCGTGCCGGGATACGGCATGGCCGTCGCCCAGGCCCAGCATGCGCTGCGCGAACTTGCCGACACTCTGAAGAAGAACGGCGTCGAGGTGAAATATGCGATCCACCCGGTCGCAGGCCGGATGCCCGGCCACATGAACGTGTTGCTCGCCGAAGCGAATGTTCCCTATGACGAGGTTTTCGAGCTCGAGGATATCAACTCGGAATTCGCCCAGGCCGATGTCGCCTATGTCATCGGCGCCAATGACGTCACCAATCCGGCGGCGCGCGACGACAAGACTTCGCCGATCTACGGCATGCCGATCCTCGACGTCGACCGGGCAAAGACCTGCCTCTTCGTCAAGCGCTCGCTCGGTTCGGGTTATGCCGGCATCGACAATACGCTGTTCTACAAGGACGGTACGATGATGCTGCTCGGTGATGCGAAGAAGATGACCGAGGATATCAACAAGGCGATCGCGCACTGATCGACGCAGATACAGCCGCCCTTCGAGCGGCTGCTTCTTCATGCGGCAGGCCACTGCTGTCTGCCTTGGCTGGCCGGGCGCTTTCGTCAGGTCTCGCCCGGCACGAGTGTCATCTTTTCGACGCCGATCGCCAGGTTCAGGCCTTCCTGAGCCTGGACGTTCAACGGCTGCAGCATGAAGGCCTTGTCGGTGCCGCCGGCGATGACCTTGGCGCCGGCGCCTGCACCGATGCTCGCATCGGCGCCGATCCCGTAATATTCGCCGGCAAGGGCGAATTGCGGGATATCCGTGCCGGTCTTTGCCAGCACCTGCCAGATCATGACGCTCTTGCCGGTCTGGCCGATATCGAGGCCGAATTTCTCGATTTTGCCGGCATAGACTGCCTTTGCGCCGCCAGCCGCCGGCGTATAGGTGCAGATAAGGTTCTTCTGCGAGGTGACGATCAGACCCTGACCGCCATCCGATCCGCAGACCAGACGGCCAAGCGTGACATAGTTTTCCGCGCCCGCCGGGCTCGCCCAGGCAGTGGCCGTCAGCGCTGCGGCTGCGATCATCGTTTGCTTGAACATGGTCTTTCTCCTTTGGAACGACCTGTCCGAAACGGGTGGAGGTAGCGATTGTTCCCGGGGCTTAGTCCCGCTCCAACGTCGCGCGCTGCGCCGTCAGCACCCATAACAGGCCTTCGGGCCGGAAATCGATCTCGACCGTGCCGCGAAAGGCGGAGGCGGCATGGGCTTTGATAACGGTCGTGCCGAAGCCCGAGCGCGATGGCTGCTCGGTGACTGGTGGGCCGCCGCGCTCCTCCCAGGTGAAGCGAAGCAGGGCATCCGGCTTGTCTTCTTCGCTGACGTCGCGCCACTCGAAGCGGACACGGCCTTGCGGTACGGAAAGCGCACCGTATTTCACCGAATTGGTGGCGAGTTCATGCAAGGCGAGGCCGAGATTCTGCACGGCATCCGGCTTCAGCACGAAGTCTTTGCCGCTGATGTCGATCTGCTCGCGCGATTGCGGGAAGGCCTGCAGATGGATGTCGACGACCCGCCGCAGCGACACGCCTCCCCATTGCTCGCTGGTCAGCAGCTCGATTGAACGCACCAACCCCTCGAGGCGGTCGGAGACGGCGGCGCGGAAGGACTCGACGCTGTCGGACTGCTTGGCGAGCTGGCGCATCATTGCCTGGGCAAGCGTCAGGAGATTCTTGGTGCGGTGGACGAGCTCGTGCATGACGAAACGCAGCCGGTCCTCGGTCTGGCTACGATCGAAAGAGGCATTCGAAAGGGCAATCGCCACCTGGTTCGCCTCGATGACGCTGGTTTCGACCGGTGAGACGATATGGCCTTCGCCCATGCGGTTCGCCATGTCGGCGATATCGCGGATGGTGGTGCGCACCTGCCGTGCGACGGCATAGGCGGCCAGCACGGCGACGAGCACCAGTGCCACGCCGCCGATGATGAGGAAACGCCAGGTGCTGAGGATCGAAGCCTGGGCGATCGGTCCCCAGATCACCGTCTTCCACGACCAACCGGGAATTTGGGCATAACCGAGGAGCATGTGCGGCAGGATCTTCTCGTCTTGGAAGACGCCGCGGGACACGGTGAGCGCCGGTAGAATGCGTGGGTCGAAGGGCGTGCCGGGTTCGAGATTGGCAGGGCCGGTCGCTGCAACGACGTGGCCGCTCTCGTCGATGACGGCGGCCCACCAGCCGGGCGCAAGGCCTTCGGTGGTCACGAGCTTGCCCAGATCCTTGGCGTCCTGCGTGATGATGAGGGCCGCGACCGGATCATTCTTCCGTGGCAGGGTGACGTTATAGACCCATTCGCCGCTGGTCCGGCCGCGAAAGACGTCTGATGCCTCGATGCGACCGGAAGCCATGACCGCTTCGAGGGATGTCATGTTCGCCGTCTTGCCGAGCGGCGTGCCGAACGCCCGGCGCGTGTTCAGCAGCTGCTGGCCGGTGCGGTCGACGGCAATGACGAAAAGCGTGTTGTCTCTAAGGGCCGTTTCCGTGCGCTCGTGGAAGGAGGCGAGATTGCCGTTTTCAAGCTCGGGCGAACTCGAAAGGAGCCGCAGGGTCGTCGCCATGTCCTGAAGCTGGCGGTCGATGATGCGTGAAAGGGCAAGCGCATCCTGGGCCGTCTCGCGCTTCAGCGTCGAACGCTGGTTGTCCTCCAGCTGCAGCAGAAGCAGCGCCACGAATGCGAAGATCGGCAATGCGATCGCCACCGCCATGGCGACGAGGTAGGTTCCGATCGAGGCTTTCGGAAAGAACAGCGCGACGATCTTCATCTGTCGCAATTCAAAATGTTGCAATGTCCTTTGCGCGTCTGAAAAGACGCGCGGCGCTGTGATGCGCGTGGCCCGCAACGTTTTTCGCTTGCGGCCAGGACAGCAAAGATCCACATCTCTCGCAAACCGCCCCCAACACGTGTTCAAACGTCCGATAGCGGGCTATCGAAGCAGGTCCATGTTAGGGGGAGCAAGAGCAGGTTGCAACATACTATGACAGGCCATCGACGACGACGGACGCTTTTCGGCGTCGTGTCTTAATGGCGATGCGGCCGCCCTTGCGCCACGTCGCGTCCACCGCCTGGCGTGGCACGATATCACCTCGATGATATCCAGAGCCGGAAGATTCGTTTGAATCATCAGGGCCTTTGCCGGTGTCCGATGGGTGGTGCGACCGGCAAGTGGTGGTTGCGGGCCGCCCGATGCTCCGGGCCGCCCAATTATGTCTTTAGCCGGCTGGGGCCACGCCGACGCGGGCAAGGCCGTCGCGAGCCGGCTGGTATTTGGGGTCGAGGCCGATCGCGTGGCGATAGGAGCGGGCGGCCTTTGCCTTGTCGCCGCGGCGTTCGTAGACGAGCGCCTGGTTGGCCCAGGATTCGGCGATGTTGCCGTTGAGCTCGATCGCATGGTTGAAATCGGCAAAGGCGTTGTCGTCGTCGTTCAACGCGATATAGGAAATGCCGCGGCCATTATAGGGCTCGGGCGAATTCGGCGCGAGCGAGATCGCTTTCGAGAAATCGTCGATCGCCTTATCCTGCTGATTACGCTTCTGATAGATCAGGCCACGATTGTGATAGGCGCGGCCATCGGTGGTGCCGAGCTGGATCGCCTTGCCGAAATCGTTGAAGGCCTGGTCGTCCTGGCCGGCCATGCGATAGACATTGCCGCGGCCGATATAGGCGACGTCGTAGCTCGGATTGATCTGCAGAGCGGCATTGTAGTCGGCAATCGCCTGGGCCTGCTGGCCCATATTGCGATAGACGAGGGCGCGGTTGGCGTAAGCCTGGAAAAACCGCGGATTGATCTGCAGCGCCGTGTTGAAATCGTTCAGCGCCGGGCGGAACTGGCCGGCGCGGCCATAGGCGGAACCACGGACGTTGTAACCTTCCGGATCCCGCGGATTGGCGTTGATAACCGCCGTCAGGGAAGCGATATTCTCTTCCGAACCCTGCGCCTTATCGATGCGGATCACGGCATCCGAGGTATTGGTCGTGTCGCAGCCGGCGAGGCCGAACATTGCCGCCAGCGCCAAAGCGGTCAGGAACGCCGTTTTCTGCAAGCGCAAAGCGCGGGACGGATTGAAGGTGTTGACAGCCATTCGGGCTCGCTTTCCCCATGCGGCATACCCGGTGCGCGGATATGCGATCTTCAGCGGCAAACTAAAAAAGCGGCGGCGAACCCATCGCCCCCGCCACAATGCATCTGAAAACGTCGAAAAAACGACGGAAACGCTCAGCGTGCGACCACACCTTCGCGCTGGGCGCGCTTGCGGGCCAGCTTGCGAACGCGACGAACAGCCTCGGCCTTTTCGCGAGCGCGCTTCTGCGACGGCTTCTCGTAGTAGTCGCGCATCTTCATTTCGCGGAAAATGCCTTCGCGCTGCATCTTCTTCTTGAGAGCGCGGAGAGCCTGATCAACATTGTTATCGCGGACAAGTACCTGCACGAGAATCACGTTCCTTTGGTTGGTTGATGCCGGAGGCGGCGCAGCGGCCAGAGGCAAAACAATAACGTTCGCGCGGCCGCAGCCTTGCGATTGGTGATGCGGGATAGCAGATTGGGCACGGGAAGTCCAGATGGATATGGGAGGCGCACGGAAAAATCATTCTTGCCCGATATCCGGTCACGATCCGGCGGTTTCGGGCAGGGTTTCGTCTAGCGCGTCGATCGCCTCCTTGAGAGCCGTTCTGACCCGGAGGCGATCGGCAGGCTCCAGCCGGCTCATATCCAAATGCAGGTCAAGGCCCGAGATGTGCTCGCTGAGAACGCGGCTCTTGTGGTCAACACCGAGCGTCAACCCATCCACCGCATAGGGTACGATCTCGCGTTGTATGCCCTTCATCGTGATCGGCGGCAGGGGATGGGCGTCGACGATTTCGTTCACCAGCGCGTAGGTTTCGTAGCTGATGACGATCTCCCCTCCTTGGGCGATCGATTGCAGTCGGGCTGCGAGATTGGCCTCCGCCCCGATGATCGTATAGTCCATGCGGTCGTTGCTGCCGAAATTGCCGACGTTGCAATAGCCGCTGTTTACCCCCATGCGGACGACGAAAGGCTCTTCGGTGCCGTTTCTGCGCCATCTGTCCTTGAGTTCGCCGAGACGGCGCTGCATGTCGACGGCCATGCGCAGACATGCTTTCGCATCCTCTTCCGGGCCTTTGGTTTCGGGATCGCCGAAGAAGACCAGCATCGCGTCGCCGATGAATTTGTCCACCGTGCCGCCATGCTCCAGGGCAATGTTCGACATCTCGGTCAGATATTCGTTGAGCATCTCCGTCAGGGCTTCCGGTTGCAGGCGCTCGGTCGTCGCCGTGAAGTCCTTGATGTCGGAGAAGAAGATCGTCAGGCGCTTGCGCTCGGTATGGACGACGACATCCTTCTGCCCGGAGAAGATGCTCTTGTAGATCTGCGGCGAGAGATAGCGCGAAATCTTCATCGAAACGCTGGCGAGGAATTCGTTCGCCGCTTCCAGATCCTGGTTGGCGCTATGGATCGCGTGCGTCTGCTGCCGCTGGAGCACAATGAAGCTGATGCCGATGACGGCGACGAAAAGAAAATAGCAAAGCAGGTATTTGAAGGCGAAGACGTTGCTCGCGTAGGGTTGCCTGATGATGACTTCCTGAATGCCGCGCACATCGCCCACCTTCCAATCGGTCTTCGGGCTTTCGGGGTGGGTATTGTGGCAGGCAACACAGGCCTGGCCCATGACGACGGGGGTGATGAACCGCAAGGTATCGGTCAATCCGACGCGGGTGAGATCGTTCAGGGTCTGCTGCGGATTGGCGCGCAACGCGGCGAGCGCTTTTTTCTCAAAGTCGTCGAGCTCGTGGGATGCGCGGCTCTTGAACGGCAGGTCGGAGACGAAACGGTAGGTGATATTGGCCTGCTGCTCCTTGATGACGTCGCCGAGCTCCAGGGAAAGCGTGGCCGGCAGCGGGATGGCGCCTGGAATATTCGCATAATTGTGAGAGACCACCGTGCCTTCGGTCGTGCCGCTGGCATGGGCGGCCAGAACGCGCCCCACGACATTCGTGGAATAATAGGAGCGGATGCTCGATATCAGCGAGCTCATGTCGCGGGCCTGGCGGCGCAGGGTATTGCCCGAGAGATCGCTGATATCAAGCCAGACGGCAAGCGGCAGCCCGGCGAGCATTGCCAGCACGACGACAATCAGCCAGTAGCCGCTTCGGCGTGCGGCGGATTCGGAAATCACGGCGACCTTCATCCTTCTCTCGAAAGAGCATCCGATTTTCGATCGTTACAAGAGCATTTCACCGCGCGCCGGGCAAGGTTGAAGCCTTTTCATCCAGGCAAAAGCCCGGCGAAAACTGGAGGCGTGGCCGTATGGAAGACGGTTCCCTGCCGTTCGCCGGAAAGCGAAATGCGGGAGGCGGAAAAGAGCGCGCCCGGGATGCATCTGCGAATGGTGTTTGGGAGGAAAGCGGCGTAGCTTGTCTGCCGGCAGGTGCGGGTCGCCCTGCCGGCCGTGGGAGGGGACACCCGGTGAGATCATGACGCGTGCGCAGCAAATCGGTGTCGTTCTCGGCCTGGCGATCGTGACTGCGCTGACGATCCTTCGAGCAAGTGATCCCGGGATCTTCAAGTTGATCCGCGGCGTGACCTTTGACGAGTATCAGCGGCTGGTTCCCAGAACCTTCGAGCCGATGCCGGTGCGCGTGATCGACATCGACGAGACCTCGTTGCACGAATTCGGCCAATGGCCCTGGCCGCGCGACCGGATGGCCTTGCTGGTGAACCGGCTGTCGGAGATGGGCGCATCGGCCATCGCCTTCGATATTCTTTTCGCCGAGCCGGACCGGCTGTCACCGCGCAATGTTGTCCGCGACGTCGCGGGGATAGACCCTGCGCTTGCCGAGAAACTGCCCGACAACGACGAGATATTCGCTCGATCGATTGTCGAAAAACCCGTCGTGCTCGGCTTCGGCCTTTCCAATGAAGGCCACTACCGGCCGCCGGTGAAGGCGGGCTTTGCCTTTACAGGCGAAAGCCCCGTTTCGGCTCCACCCTATCTCGGTGCCTCGACGCCGCTGCGGCCGCAATTGGAGACCAACGCGGCGGGGCTCGGCCACATCAGCCTCAATCCCGGCAATCCCTCGCCGGTGGTACGGGCGGTCCCCCTGTTCCTGACCGACGGCGAGCAGCTCTATCCGAATCTCGCGATCGAGGCGCTGCGTGTCGCACAGGGGGCTTCCACATATGTTTTATCAGGCGCGCCCGATCGGGCCGGCATCATGACATCGGTAAAGATCGGGGATTTCGTCGTGCCGCTGACGGCGGCGGGCGAGCTCTGGCTCTATGTCACCCCCGACCGGGCGGAGCGTTATATATCCGCCCGGCAGGTGCTTGCGGCCGAAGGGGTCTCTCCAGATGTCGCCGCCGCCATCGACGGCAGCATCGTCTTCGTCGGGACATCGGCGGCCGGCCTGCAGGACATCCGCGTCACCGCGCTCGGCGAGAACGTTCCCGGCGTTTCGCTGCATGCGCAGGCCGTCGAGCAGATCCTCTCCGGCCGCTTTCTCTCGCGGCCCGACTGGGCGGACGGGCTGGAAATCCTGATGATCGCCGTGCTCGGATGCCTGCTCGTCGGGGTGACGACCTTCGTCAGTCCCGCCGTCGCTCTGGCCTGCGGCCTGCTGATTACGGCCATGGCACTGGTGGCGTCCTGGCTCTCGTTTCTTTATGCGGGGCTTCTCCTCGATCCGCTGGCTCCGATCATCAGCGGATCGATCACCCATTTCGCCTCGACCTCGTTCCGGATCCTGGTGATCGACAGAGAGCGGCGCGAGGTGCGGCGCGCCTTCGGGCATTATCTTTCCCCGTCGCTGCTCCATCGCATCGAGCATTCCCGCGACGCGTTGCGCCTCGGCGGAGACGACCGCGAGCTGACGGTCATGTTCGTCGATGTCAGGAGCTTCACCGAGATCAGCGAGCGGCTGGCGCCGACTGCCGTGGTCGCGTTCCTGAATACGTTGCTCGATGCGCTGAGCCGCCATGTGGTGGCCAATGAAGGCACGCTCGACAAGTTCATCGGCGATTCGATCATGGCGTTCTGGAATGCACCCGTCGATGTGGCGGACCATGAAACCAAGGCCGTTCGCGCAGCGCTTGCCATGCGCGAAACGCTGGCCGAACTGAACGCCGGCGACGCTTTCGGCTTCGGATCCGGACAAGAGGTCGGGATCGGCATCGGCATCCATACCGGCCTTGCCTGCGTCGGCAATATGGGCGCCAAGACGCGCTTCAACTATTCGGCGGTCGGCGATGCCGTCAACATTGCGGCGCGGCTGGAATCATGCTGCAAAGAGGTCGGTTTCGATATTCTGATATCAGACAGCACGGCGAGATCGGCGCAGGGAATGGCGCTGATCGAGGCCGGCGCCATTCCGCTCAAGGGGAAAAGCAGCCGAACGCAGATCCTCGCCGTCGTCGGCGACGAGCGCGTCGCAACCTCCGCCGAGTTCGCCGCGCTTGCGGTGGTTCATGAGCAGCTGACACAGGCGCTGCATTCGCATTCGAAAAATACGCGCAAGCTTATCGGCACGGCAAAGCTCAGGGCGGCGCAGGTGATCGGCGGGCTGGCGGAATTCTACCGGCGGATATCCAGCAGAAGCGATCACTTCCGCGAGGTGGCTGATGGATTCGAGAAGAGCGTCGCCGATTGAGCGGCATCAGCGGTTGCGATTGAAATTCCGGCCCCTGTCGTGGTTCCTGTCCCCATCACGATCACGATCGCGATCTTTATCGTGATCGCGGTCACGATCTCGATGATGCCCTTGATCGTGATAGTCGTGATCATCGTGCTGATCGTGATGTTCATGCCGGCCACGGCCATCATGCTTGTCGGGTTTATCCGGTTTGTCGTGATGCGGCATGTCAGGCTTGGTCGGCCGCTCCTTCTGCGGCTCGGCCTGTTTCTGCGGCGGATCCTGCCTCTGCGGCACGGGCGAAGCCGGAGGCGGGGGCCGGTTTCTGTCCTTTCTTTCCGGCGCGACGGAGGCCATATCGCAGCCGCCGAGCATGCCTATGCCGCCAGCAAGCCGCTGATTGCCGGAGAGGAAGGGCAGGGCGCGCTCATTTCCGAGCGTCTCGAAGATGCTCGGATCGACCCGGCGCGCCGCCGACATATTGCCGTTCGGCTTGGCCACCACACAATCGCAGCGCTGCTGCAACTGCCGGCAGCCGCCCGGACCGCAGAAACGGGCAGCACCATTCAGCAGCACGACGGCGGTCGTGCCGTCAGGGCCGACGTAGAAATCGAAAGCGGTGCCGCGTACGCCGATCGTGCCGGCCGGCGTCAGGATCTGGTAGGCTGAAGAATTGGAACTGCCGCTGACCCAGCGGAACGTACCCTTTGCCGCCCTGATGGTCAGTTTCTTGACCGATTGGGAATCATCGAAGACATATTTGTCGATGACGACCGACGAACCCCAGCCGACCGCGAGCTTCGTGCCGTCACGAAACAGGAACTGGCCAAGCCCCGATTGCGATGTCTTGATGCGTTCGTTGCGATGAACGCTGGTGTCGACCTCGATCGGGCCGCTCTGTCCTGTCACCTCTGTCTTGATGAYGACAGCCTGGCCGACCGGCTCGGCAGCGGGTGCCGGCCATGCGCTGCTTAACGCGATGCAAAGCGTCGCGACTGATACTGAGCGCCAACCCCACATGATACACATACCCCACAACATGTGATTGTTAACATTTTAGCAATTGCTTGTCTTCTAACCCTGTTGGGTTAGGCCCCAGGGTCGGCGGTTAAGCGCAAATGCCGTCGGCGGCGTCATTCGCCTGAAGCGGCATTCTCTTCAGCGTGTCGAAACCAAAGCTCTCGCGCGTCGCAAAAGAACCGTTGTGCCGCATTTGGATTTGCGATTTGTATGAGCGCGGAGAACAAGCCCTTTCCCGAAGGAGAAGAAGGCGGATGCGGAAATATTCGGTTTTTGCCGTGGCACGGGAGGCCCTTCGCGGCCACAAGGGCTGGGAGAAGCAGTGGACGTCACCGGAGCCGCGTGCCGAATACGACGTCGTCATCATCGGCGCCGGCGGCCACGGCCTGGGTGCTGCCTACTATCTCGCCAAGGAGCACGGCATCACCAATGTGGCGGTGATCGAGAAGGGCTGGCTCGGTGGCGGCAATACCGGGCGCAATACCACCATCATCCGCTCGAACTATCTCTACGAAGAGAGCATGCACATCTACGAGCATTCGATGAAGCTCTGGGAGGGGCTGTCCCAGGAGCTCAACTACAATGTGATGTATTCGCCGCGTGGCGTGATGATGCTCTCGCACAACATTCACGACCAGCAGTCCTTCAAGCGGCATATCCATGCCAACCGGCTCTATGGCATCGACAATGAATGGCTGACACCGGAACAGGCGAAGGCCTATTGTCCGCCGCTCGATATCTCAGCCAGCGCGCGCTACCCGATCAACGGGGCGGCACTGCAGCGGCGCGGCGGCACGGCGCGGCACGATGCGGTTGCCTGGGGTTATCCACGGGCGGCTTCAGACCGCGGCGTGCACATCATTCAGAATTGCGAAGTGACCGGTATCCGGCGCGGCGCAGATGGACGGGTGACCGGGGTCGAGACCTCGCGTGGCTTCATCGGCGCCAGGAAGGTGGCGGTGTCGGCGGCCGGCCATACGACCACTGTCATGCAGATGGCTGGTGTGCGCGTGCCGCTGCAATCGAGCCCGCTGCAGGCGCTGGTTTCCGAACCGCTGAAGCCGATCTTTCCCTGCGTCGTCATGTCGAACACGGTGCATGCCTATATCTCCCAGTCCGACAAGGGAGAGCTCGTCATCGGCGCCGGCACCGACCAGTACAATTCCTATTCCCAGACCGGCGGGCTGCAGATCATCACGCACACGCTCGACGCCATCTGCGAGCTCTTCCCGATGTTCCGGCGCGTCAAGATGATGCGGCAATGGGGCGGCATCGTCGACAATACGCCGGATCGTTCGGCGATCCAGTCGAAGACGCCGGTTCCCGGGCTCTACGTCAATTGCGGCTGGGGCACCGGCGGCTTCAAGGCGACGCCGGGTTCGGCCAATCTCTTTGCGCATCTGATTGCCCGCGATGAGCCGCACAAATTCAATGCCGGGCTGACGCTGGAGCGCTTCCGCAGCGGCCGGCTGATCGACGAGGCGGCGGCGGCGGCGGTGGCGCACTGATGTTGACAGAGGCTCTCCTGACGATCGGGATCAGCGGCGCGGCAATGCCGGCCGGTGACGTCTTTCCCGGCGTCGGAGATTTCCGCCTGCAGAAGATCCACAGGGCTGCCGGCGAAAGCGAATGGCCCTTCGTTGCCGAGAGCGGCACGCTGCTTTGCGCGATGATCCTGCGCAAGCCAGCCGTCTATTTCCTGCCTGAGGCCGGCGGAACGCCGGGACGTGCTTTCGCGATCGACAATGATATTACCATGATGGCTTTTGCGAATATCGGCATGACCGATGTGCTGGAGCCCTACGACAATTTCGAACAGCTTCTCAAGCGCCTCATTCCCTATGTGACGATGGGAAAGCGTCTCTGCAATCAACCTCCCGGAACCAATGTTTCCGGATCGGAACTCTAAGACGGGTAACACATGCTGCTGATCTATTGCCCCTACTGTCAGGAAGAGCGCTCCGAACTCGAATTTCGTGGCGCTGGTGACGCGCATATCGCGCGACCCACCGATATCGCCTCGATCTCGGACGAGGAATTCGAGGCCTATTTCTTTCTGCGCGACAATCCGAAGGGGCTGATCTTCGAACGCTGGCGGCATATTCACGGCTGCGGGCGCTTCTTCAACGCGGCGCGCGATACGGTGAGCGACAAGTTCATCGTGACCTACAAGGCGGGTGAGCCGAAGCCTGCGATCGGTGCGGCGGCCGAGCAGCATGGACCTGTCGAGACATATGAAGCCGTGGAAGGAGAGGCGCAATGAGCGGCGTGAACCGTATCGCCGGCAAGGGGCGTCTGACACCGGCCAAGACTGCGCGTTTCAGCTTCGACGGCAAGACCTATACGGCGCTCGAAGGGGATACCGTCGCCTCGGCGCTGATTGCCAATGGCGTGCATCTTCTGGGACGTTCGTTCAAATATCACCGGGCCCGCGGTATTCTGTCGGCGGGGGCCGAGGAGCCGAACGCGCTGATCGACGTTTCCCGCGATACGGCGCGCAAGCAGCCGAACGTACGCGCCACCGTGCAGGAAGTCTTCGACGGCATGATCGTCAGCTCGCAGAACCGCTGGCCCTCGCTTGCCTTCGATGTCGGCGCGGTCAACAATCTGATGTCGCCGTTCTTCGCCGCCGGTTTCTACTACAAGACCTTCATGTGGCCRCGCGCCGCCTGGAAACACGTCTACGAACCGCTCATCCGCCGCGCCGCCGGCCTCGGCGTCGCGCCGACGGAGGAGGATCCGGACCATTATGCCAGCCGCTATGCCCATTGCGACGTGCTGGTGGTCGGCGCTGGCGTGGCCGGGCTTTCGGCAGCGCTGGCCGCGGCCGAGACCGGTGCCCGGGTGATCCTTTGCGACGAGCAGGCGGAAGCCGGCGGGGCGTTGCGCTACGATACCGGCGTGACGATCGACGGACAGGACGGCAATAGTTGGGCGCAGACGGCCGTGGCGCGGCTGAAGGCGATGGACAACGTCGAAGTGCTGGTCCGCACGACCGCCTTCGGTTACTACAACCACAATTTCGTCGGTCTTGCCGAGCGCGTCACCGATCATATCGCCAAGCCTTCCCGCGACCTACCGCGCGAGCGGCTTTGGCAGGTTCGGGCCAAGCGGGTGATCCTCGCCACCGGCGCGATCGAACGGCACATGGTATTTCCGAACAATGACCGGCCGGGCATCATGCTGGCCTCGGCAGGGCGGATGTATCTCAATCATTACGGCGTCGTCGTCGGGACCAAGGTCGGCATCTACACGGCGCATGACTCGGCCTACGAGGCGGCCTTTGATCTGAAACGATCGGGTGTTTCKATTGCCGCCATCGTCGACAGCAGGCAGGCGCCGGGAGCAGCGGTGCTGGAAGAGGCGCGTGCGCTCGGCATCGATGTTCTGGCCGGCCAATCGGTCGTCAATACGTCGGGTCGGCTGCGCATCTCATCGATGACGGTAGCGCGCAACGGCGGCGGTTCGCCGCGCAAAATCGCAGTCGATGCGCTCTTGGTTTCGGCCGGCTGGACGCCGTCCGTGCATTTGTTCTCGCAGTCGCGCGGCAAAGTGGCCTTCGATGCCGAAAGCCAGCGTTTCCTCCCCGGCTCCTATGCCCAGGACTGTCTCTCGGTCGGCGCCTGCAACGGCACCGACGACCTGCAGCGGACGATCGAGGAATCGCTTGCCGCCGGCGAGCTGATGGCGCAGGCCACCGGCAAAAGCAGCGGCGAGAAAATCGCAATTTCGGCCGAGCAACCCTATGACTGGACAGGCGGCATGATCGGCGCTGCCGAAGGCGCCGGACCGAAGACCAACGCCAAGGCCTTCATCGATTTCCAGCACGACGTCTGTGCCAAGGATATCCGCCTTGCCGTGCGCGAGGGCATGCATTCGATCGAACATATCAAGCGCTTCACCACCAACGGCATGGCCTCGGACCAGGGCAAGCTCTCCAACATGCATGGCCTGGCGATTGCCGCCGAGATGCTCGGCAAGGAAATCCCGCAGGTCGGGCTCACCACTTTCCGCGCACCCTATACGCCGGTCACCTATGGGACACTGATCGGCCATTCGCGCGGAGAGCTGTTCGATCCGACGCGCAAGACGCCGCTGCACGGCTGGGAAGAAGCCCATGGCGCGGTCTTCGAGGATGTCGGCAACTGGAAGCGTGCCTGGTTCTATCCCCGGGCCGGCGAGACCATGCATCAGGCGGTTTCTCGCGAATGCCGGACGGCGCGCGAGGCGGCCGGTATCTTCGACGCCTCGACGCTCGGCAAGATCGAGGTGGTGGGGCCGGATGCAGCGGAATTCCTCAATCTCATCTACACCAATGCCTGGGACACGCTGAAGCCCGGCAAGGCCCGCTACGGCATCATGACCCGCGAGGACGGCTTCGTTTATGACGACGGTGTTGTCGGACGCCTGGCGAACGACCGTTTCCATGTGACGACGACGACCGGCGGCGCGCCGCGCGTGCTCCATCACATGGAAGATTACCTGCAGACGGAATTCCCGCATCTGAAGGTCTGGCTGACCTCGGTGACCGAACAATGGGCTGTCATCGCCGTGCAGGGCCCGAAGGCGCGTGAGATCGTCGCGCCGCTGGTCGAAGGGCTCGATCTTTCGAACGAGGCCTTCCCGCATATGAGCGTGGCCGAGTGCACGGTCTGCGGGGTGCCGGCGCGGCTCTTCCGTGTCTCCTTCACCGGTGAAACCGGCTTCGAAATCAATGTGCCGGCCGATTACGGCCAGTCGGTGCTCGAAGCGGTCTGGGCCAATGCCGAACCGCTCGGCGCCTGCGTCTATGGCACGGAGACCATGCACGTTCTTCGCGCCGAGAAGGGTTACATCATCGTCGGGCAGGATACGGATGGGACCGTGACCCCCGATGACGCCGGACTTTCCTGGGCGGTTTCGAAGAAAAAGACGGATTTCGTCGGCATTCGCGGGTTGAAGCGGCCGGACCTCGTCAAGGACGGGCGCAAGCAGCTCGTTGGCCTCGTCACCAAGGACCCGAAGCTGGTGCTCGAAGAAGGCGCGCAGATCGTCGCGAGCCCGAACGAGCCGAAGCCGATGACCATGCTCGGCCACGTCACATCAGCCTATTGGTCGGACAATTGCGACAGGTCGATCGCCTTCGCGCTGGTCGCCGGCGGCCGGGCGCGGATGGGCGAGACACTCTATGTGCCGATGCCGGATCGGACGATCGCCGTCGAAGTGACGGATCTGGTATTCTTTGACAAGGAAGGGGGCCGCATCCATGGCTGATGTCGCAATTCGCAAACCGGCGCTTGCCGGCCGTCTCGGCGGCTCCGCAACGGTGCGGCTGACGACCGCACGCACTGCCAGCCGGGTGGCGCTGCGTGCGCCTGCAGAATCGCTTGCAGCACTTTCCGCTGCTCTCGGCGTGTCTCTGCCGGCCGCCCCGAAAACATCCGGCCGGGCTGGCGCCCGATCGGCACTCTGGCTCGGGCCGGACGAATGGCTGGTGATCGATGAGGATGGCGCCGACCTGATGGCGGCATTTTCCGGCGCCGGTGCGCTGCATTCGGCGACCGACGTGTCCCACCGCAATGTCGGGATCATCGTCTCGGGACCGGGTGCGGAGGCGACGCTTTCGGCCGGCTGCCCGCAGGATCTGTCGCTTGCTTCCTTCCCGGTCGGAGCCGCATCGCGCACGATCCTCGGCAAGGCGGAGATGGTGCTTTTCCGTACGGAAGAAGACACCTTCCGGGTCGAGTGCTGGCGGTCATTTTCGGACTACGTCTTCGGGTTGCTGAACGAGGCCGCCGAAGACGCGGGGCATTGAGCCCGGGCCAATCCCGGCTGGGTAGGCCTTCATTCAAAGGGTAGACCAATGCTGCACCATGCCTCCCTCGGCGTTTCCGATATTGAACGGTCGGCGGCATTTTACGATGCCACGCTGGCCGCGCTCGGTTATGTCAGGGTCTGGGACGACATCAGGCCGGGGCAAACAGGGCAGGCAATCGGCTACGGCCATCCCGGCGGCGGGGACAAATTGGCGATCAAGCATCGGCCGGATGGCCAGCGCCCGCCCGGTCCGGGCTTCCATCTGGCGTTTGCCGCTCCGAGCCGCCAGGCGGTCGATCGGTTTCATGCCGCGGCAATCGCGCAAGGCGGCAGTGACAATGGCCGTCCCGGCTTGCGATCTCATTACGGTGAGCACTATTATGCGGCGTTCGTCATCGATCCCGACGGACACGCTCTCGAAGCTGTGTTCAATTCGGCTGAGTAACAAAAGCAGTTTTGCTCAAACGTCCTCGGGACGGTCCTTTGGGTCGAATTGGATGATGGTGATCCACTTTGCCGTCAGCGCCGGCTTCCTCTCGTTTTCGATCTCGATCGTGACGTCATAGGTGGTCATCAGCATGCCGGCGCCGCGGAAGCGGGCTTCGGAGAGCAGGAAGCGGCCGCGGACGCGGGCGCCGCTTTTCACCGGCGTCATGAAGCGGACGCGATCGAAGCCGTAATTGATGCCCAGGGTCTGCTCGCGCACTTTTGGCAGGCAATTGTAGTTCATCGTCGACAGCAGAGACAGTGTCAGAAAGCCATGGGCGATGGTTCCTCCAAAGGGGCTCTCGGCGGCCGCTCGCTCAGGGTCGACGTGGATGAACTGATGGTCGTCGGTCGCCGCCGCGAAAGCGTCGATCATCGTCTGGTCGACGGTGACCCAATCCGAAAGGCCCGTTTCCATACCGATCAATCCCCGCACGTCGGAGAGTGAAATTTCCGTGACCATGAATTCCTCGTAAAATAAGCCGCCGCGGCAAAGCCTTATCGTGCATTTGTGACGATTGCGACAAGGATTTGGGTGAGGGAGGGGAGGCGGTCAATTTTCTACAAAAAAGGCGACGGAGCGCGGCTCGACGGTTGCGCGGCCACCGGCTTTCTTTGCACCATCCGGCGTCAACTGGCGCCAGGCCGGTTCGCTCTTAGACGGAAGCGTGAAAAATTGGCGGCTCCCCGAGCGGTTGAAAAGCACGCCAAGCCGGGTCTGCCTGCCGCGCGCGGAGCGGTCACCGGTCGATAGCAACATGCCGAGGGTGGACAGCGACGGCGTCTCCCAATCGGCAACGGTCATCGGCTCCCCGGAAAGCGAAATCCATTCGACATCGCCATTTCCCGCCAGGAAGCCCATTTCGGAAAAGACGGTGAAGCGGCGACGCAACCCCGCAAGGAAGGCGGTATGGGCGATGAGACTCTCGTCCAACGCCTTCCAGTCCAGCCAGGTGATCTCGTTGTCCTGGCAATAGGCGTTATTGTTGCCGTGCTGGCTGCGGCCACCCTCATCGCCCGCCGTCAGCATGATGCTGCCGCGGGTGGCAAAGAGCGTTGATATCAGCGCCATCACATCGTCCCGGCGACGCTTGCGGATCGTCGGATAGACGGTTTCCCCCTCGACGCCGTTGTTCCAGGAGTGGTTCTCGTTATGGCCGTCACGATTGTGTTCGCCGTTGGCGTCGTTGTGCTTTCCGGCGTAGGAGACGAGATCGATCAGCGTGAAACCGTCATGGGCGGCGAGGAAATTGACGCTGCGTGTTTCCTTGCCGTCGTTGCGGGAGAAGATGTCGGAGGAGCCGGCAAGTGCGGCTGCCAGCGCGCCGGTCTTCCAATCGTCGCCGCGCCAGTAGCAGCGCAGGTCGTCGCGAACCCGGTCGTTCCATTCAAGGAAGGGCAGCGGGAAATTGCCGAGCTGGTAACCGCCCGGGCCGATATCCCAGGGTTCGGCGATCATGATCCGGTCGGCCAGCGCATCGTCGGCCAGGATCGCGGCCAGTGTTCCGCCGTCACGCTCGAAGCCTGTCGCGGTGCGGCCGAGCACCGGGGCGAGATCGAAACGAAAACCGTCGACGCCGGCGTTCAGCACGAAATGGCGCAGACTGTCGATGACGAGACGACGGACCTCAGGATGATCGCAGGCGAGCGTGTTGCCGGTGCCTGTGTCGTTGACGAGTTCGCCCGGCCAATTCTGGGCGTGGCGATAATAATGCAGGTTGTCGAGGCCGCGCAGCGACAGCGTCGCGCCGTAACGGTCGCTCTCGCCGGTATGGTTGAAGACGAGGTCGAGGATGACGGCGATGCCTTCGGCATGGAGGGCCGCGACCGTCTCGCGCAATTCCGTCATGCCGCCGGGGACAAGCCGCGGATCGAGCGCCATGAAGGCAACGGGATTGTAGCCCCAACCGTTGGTAAGGCCGAGCGGCGGCAGGTGGCGTTCATCGATCCAGGCAGTGATCGGCATCAGTTCGACGGCATCGACACCGATCCGCTTCAGATGCGCGACGACGGAGGGATGGGCAAGCGCTGCGACCGTGCCGCGCTGGGCCTCCGGCACGTCGGGATGGAGAATGGTGAAGGGCCGTACCGCCACCTCATAGATAAAGCCGCCCGGTTTGAAGAGCGGCTTGCTGATCGCGGCTGGGGTATCGGTGGTGACGATCGCCTTCGGCATCAGATCCTGGCTGTCCTCGCCATAGATGCCGAGGCGGGGATCGTAGCGGAACGGCCTATCGATCTCCTTGGCGTAGGGATCGATCAGCAGTTTGGAGGGATCGTACCAGAGGCCGTTGTCAGGCGCGTAGATACCATCGGCGCGATAGCCGTAGCGCGCGCCCGCCTTCAATCCGTCGACAAAGAGACGATGGATGTGGTTGCTGTCGCGCGCCATCGGCAGGCGCGCGAATTCCCTGTTGCCGTCATCCTCGAAGAGGCAGAGTTCGATCTGTGCGGCATGATGCGACCACACGGCAAATTCGACGCCGGTCTCGAAGACGATCGCTCCGGCTTGCGCCGAACTGCTTCCCCGCATGTTCCCCCCGGATCAGGTGATCACGGTTGGCGCATCGCGTCCCGTGCGTTCACGAATGCTGGCAATGCTTTCGGCGGCCGCGATCAGATCGGCGAGCGCTTCCTGCGTTTCGATGTTGTGGCGAGTCGAATCCGGCTCGTAACGTTCGATATAGACACGCAAGGTTGCGCCAGACGTGCCGGTGCCGGACAGGCGGAAGACGACGCGGGAGCCGCCCTCGAAGAGCACGCGGATACCTTGATGTTCGCTCACCGATTTGTCGATCGGGTCGTGATAGGCGAAGTCGTCGGCCTTCTCGACCTTCAGGTTGCCGAAGCTCTCGCCGGGCAGGGTGGAAAGCTGGCTGCGCAGATTGTCCACTAGCCCGTTTGCGGCATCGGTGTCGAGGCCTTCATAATCATGGCGTGAGTAATAGTTGCGGCCGTAGGTCTGCCAGTGCTGAGTGACGATATCGGCGACGCTCTCGCCGCGCACGGCAAGAATGTTCAGCCACAGCAGCACCGCCCAGAGGCCATCCTTTTCGCGGACGTGACTGGAGCCCGTGCCGGAACTTTCTTCACCGCAGATCGTCGCCATGCCGGCGTCGAGCAGGTTGCCGAAGAACTTCCAGCCGGTCGGCGTTTCATACATGCCGATGCCGCGCTTTTCAGCGACGCGGTCGGCCGCGCCTGATGTCGGCATCGAGCGAGCGATGCCGGCAAGGCCGCCGGAATAGCCGGGGGCGAGATTGGCGTTGGCGGCAAGGATCGCCAAGCTGTCGGAAGGGGTGACGAAGATGCCCCGGCCGATGATCAGGTTGCGGTCGCCGTCGCCGTCGGAGGCGGCGCCAAAATCGGGCGCGTCATCGCCCATCATCTCATCGAAGAGTTCTTTGCAGTGAACCGGGTTCGGGTCCGGATGATGGCCGCCGAAATCCGGCAGCGGCATGAAATTGCGCACCGAGCCCGAGGGCGCGCCGAGACGATTTTCGAAGATTTCCTTGGCATAGGGGCCGGTGACAGCGCTCATTCCATCGAAGGCAATGCGGAAGCCGAGGCTGATCAGATTGCGGATGGCGCCGAAATCGAACAGCTCTTCCATCAGCGCGGCATAGTCCTCGACCGGGTCGATGACCGAGAGGATCGTGCCGCCGGGAAGCTCGTCCTTGCCGATGCGGTCGAGATTGACGTCGGCGAAATCAGCGATCTTGTAGCTGTCGATCGTCTTGGAGCGCGCATAGATCGCGTCGGTGATCTTTTCCGGCGCCGGGCCGCCATTGTTGATGTTGTATTTGATGCCGAAGTCTTCGGTCGGGCCGCCGGGATTGTGGCTGGCGGAGAGGATGATGCCGCCGAAAGCCTTGTATTTGCGGATGATGTGGGAAGCGGCCGGCGTCGAGAGGATGCCGCCCTTGCCGACCATGACCTTGCCGAAGCCATTGGCCGCGGCCATCTTGACCGCCTTCTGGATGACCTCGCGATTGTAGTAGCGTCCGTCGCCGCCGATGACGAGGCACTTGCCCTGATAACCTTCCAGCGAATCGAAGATCGACTGGATGAAGTTCTCCGCATAGTTCGGCTGTTGGAAGACCGGAACCTTCTTGCGCAGGCCCGACGTGCCGGGTTTCTGATCCAGATAGGGCGTGGTGGGGACGGACTTGATCATTTTAGGTCACATGCCTTTCGAGACGAGGCTTGAATAGAGGGCAGCGTAGCGTTCGGCGCTCTTCTCCCAGGAGACATCCGATTTCATGCCCTGCTTTTGCAATTGGGTCCAGAGTTTTCGGTCCTGATAAAAATGCATCGCACGGCGGATTGCCTGTAGCATGCCTGTTTCGGTTACGGGCGCAAATTGTATGCCGGTTGCGACTTTCGCCGCAAGTGCGGCGTGATTGGCGTCGATCACCGTGTCATTCAAGCCGCCGGTGCGGGCGACGATCGGCAGGCAGCCGTAACGCAGGCCGTAAAGCTGGGTCAGGCCACAGGGTTCGAAGCGCGAGGGGATGATGATCGCATCGCAGCCGGCCTGCATCAGGTGCGACATTGGCTCGTTATAGCCGATCGAGACGCCGATGCGGCCGGGATGGCGGGCAGCTGCGGCGAGCAGCGCGCCTTCAAGTGCGGCTTCGCCGGAGCCGAGCACGACGAGCTTACCGCCCATGGCGACGATCTCGTCGGCGACGTTAGCGACGATATCCATGCCCTTCTGCCAGGTGAGGCGGCTGATGACGCAGAAGATCGGGGAGTCGTCATTGTCGAGGTGGAAGAATTCGGCGATCGAGCGACGGTTCTCCTCGCGGTTCTTCAGCGTCGTCGGGCCGTAATGGGTGTGGACGACGGGATCGGTCGCCGGGTTCCAGATATCGGCGTCGATGCCGTTGACGATGCCGTGCAGATCGTCGATGCGGCTGGCAATGACGCCCTCCAGCCCCATGCCGAATTCCGACGTCAGAATCTCATCGGCATAGGTCGGGCTGACTGTCGTGATCGCATGCGCGGTCTTAAGCCCACCCTTGAGGAAGCCGACAGTGCCGTAATATTCGACGCTGTCGGTGGCGAAGGCATGGGCAGGCAGGCGCAGGCCGGGAAAGATCTCGGAACCGAACTGGCCCTGGAAGGCGATGTTGTGGATAGTCAGCACGCTCGGCAGTTCCGGCGTCGGATAATAACGCATATAGACCGACGTCAGCGCCGCCTGCCAGTCGTGGGTGTGGACGAGATCCGGCCGCCAGCCGGGCAGCAGGCCGGCGGCGATCTCGGAGGCGGCGAGCGACAGAGCGGCGAACCGACGCCAGTTGTCGGGATAGTCCTTGCCGAGCGGATCGAGATAGGGCCCGCCCGGCCTGTCGTAATAGGCCGGCGCATCGAGGATGAGCAGATCGAGGCCCTCGTGCTGGACCTCGAGCACGGTCGCTCGCTCACCGAGCAGGTCAGGGAATTCGAGCCTGACGACCGGGTCGCGAATGACCTTCATGACGGCGGGATAGCCGGGCAGAAGGGTCTTGGTCTCGACCCCGAAGGCTTTCAGAGCAATCGGCAGGGCGCCGGACACATCGGCCAGACCCCCTGTCTTGATCAAAGGGAAGACTTCGGACGAAACCGAAAGAACTTTCATAAGTCAGATATCCAGCTTGTCGATCATCGGTTGCGTGATCAGGCAAATGCCGCTTTCCGTCCGCCGGAAGCGCTTGGCATCGAGCTCGGGATCCTCGCCGACGACCAGGCCTTCCGGAATGACGACGACATGGTCGATCACCACATTCTTGAGCTGCGCGCGCCGCCCGATCTTCACGTTCGGCAGGATGACGGCCCCTTCCATCTTGGAGAAGGAGTTGGCCCTGACACCCGTGAAGAGCAGGCTGTTGTTGAGCATGGCGCCCGAGATGATGCAGTCGCCTGACACGACGGAGGAGGTGGCCGAGCCGCGGCGATCCTCGTCGTCATGGACGAATTTCGCCGGCGGGGTGATCTCGGCATAAGTCCAGATCGGCCAGGACTTGTCGTAGATGTCGAGCTCCGGAACGATCGCCGTCAGGTCGATATTGGCCTGCCAATAGGCATCGATCGTGCCGACGTCGCGCCAGTAGGGCTCGTGCTCGAAATCCGAACGGACGCAGGACTTGGCGAAGCGGTGGGCGACCGCCTTACCGTTCTTGACGATATAGGGGATAATGTCCTTGCCGAAGTCGCGGCTCGAGGTCGGGTCGGCGGCGTCGCGGCGTAGCGCATCGAGCAGGAACTTGGTGTGGAAGACGTAGATGCCCATCGAGGCGAGGGCGAAATCCGGCTTGTCGGGAATGGGCGGCGGATCGGCCGGTTTCTCGACGAAGGCGATGATCTCGTCCTTGTCGTTGACATGCATGACGCCGAAGCCGACCGCTTCCATGCGCGGCACTTCCAGGCAGCCGATGGTGACGTCGGCGCCGGAATCGACGTGCTGCTGCAGCATCCATTCATAGTCCATCTTGTAGACGTGGTCACCGGCGAGAATGACCATGTATTCGACGCCGTAATCCTGGATGATGTCGATGTTCTGATAGACGGCGTCGGCCGTGCCTTCATACCATTGCGTCTCGGAGACGCGCTGGCTGGCGGGCAGAATATCGAAGCTCTCGTTACGCTCGGGGCGGAAGAAGTTCCAGCCGCGCTGCATGTGACGGATCAGCGAATGGGCCTTGTATTGCGTCGCGACGCCGATGCGGCGGATGCCGGAATTCAGGGCGTTCGACAGGGCGAAATCGATGATGCGGGCCTTGCCGCCAAAATAGACGGCCGGCTTGGCACGCCGGTCGGTGAGTTCCTTGAGACGGCTTCCCCTACCGCCTGCCAGGACATAAGCCATTGCATCGCGGGCAAGTGGCTGAACGCGCTTTTCTACCATTTTCTCCTCCCACCAGTCACTAATTTTCAGGTTCAAGCATGATTGTCGCCAAGGGCGGCAAGGTAATCGAGCAGGTGATGTTGCCGCCGGCATCGACGGCCTGCACGCGCCCGCCATTGCCCTTGCCGCTGCCGCCGTAAATGTCGGCATCGGTGTTCAGGATTTCCCGCCAGCGGCCTGCGGACGGCAGGCGGATCGAGTAGTTCTCGCGATAGACAGGGGTGAAATTGGTGATGACGGCGACCGGCTTCTGGCCCGGCGCCTTGCGCAGCCAGGCAAAGACGGAATTCTGGTGGTCGTCTGCGACCAGCCATTCGAAACCTTCGCCCTCGCAGTCACGCTCATGCAGTGCCGGCTTGCTGCGATAGGTGAAATTGAGGTCGCGCACCAGGCGCCGCATGCCCTCGTGCATGCGATACTGAAGCAGGTTCCAGTCGAGGGCCTTCTCCTCGCTCCACTCGCTCCACTGGGCGAATTCCTGGCCCATGAACAGCAGCTTCTTGCCGGGATAGCCCCACATATAAGCGTAGTAGGCGCGCAGATTGGCGAATTTCTGCCAATCATCGCCTGGCATTTTGGCGATCAGCGAGCCTTTTCCGTGGACAACCTCGTCATGCGAGAGCGGCAGGACGAAATTTTCCGAATAGGCGTAGAGTAGGCCGAAGGTGAGCTCGTTGTGGTGGTGCCCGCGGTAGATGGGATCGCGGCTCATGTAGCTCAGCGTGTCGTGCATGAAGCCCATGTTCCACTTGAAGCCGAAGCCGAGGCCGCCTTCATGGACGGGCTGCGAGACCTTCGGCCAGGAGGTCGATTCCTCGGCGATGGTCATGACGTTGGAATTTTTGCCGTAGATGCGGATGTTGAGATCCTGCAGAAAACGCACCGCTTCGAGGTTCTCGTTGCCGCCATATTCGTTCGGGATCCATTCGCCGTGCTTGCGTGAATAATCAAGGTAGAGCATCGAGGCGACGGCATCGACGCGCAAACCGTCGAGATGGAATTTTTCGGCCCAGTAGAGCGCGTTGTTGACGAGATAGGAAACGACCTCGGTGCGGCCGAAATTGTAGATCGCCGTGCTCCAGTCCGGGTGGAAGCCCTTGCGCGGGTCTTCGTGCTCGTAGAGCGCCGTACCGTCGAACCAGCCGAGACCGTGTTCGTCGGTCGGGAAATGCGCCGGCACCCAGTCGAGGATGACGCCGATGCCGACCTTATGGCAGCCATTGACGAAACGGGCGAAACCTTCCGGCTCGCCGAAACGCGCGGTCGGCGCGTAGAGGCCGGTCGTCTGGTAACCCCAGGAGGGATCATAGGGGTGCTCGGTGATCGGCAGGAATTCGATATGGGTGAAGCCCATGTCGGCGCAATAGGGGATGAGGCTGGAGGCGAGCTCGTCCCAGGACAGCATTGTGCCGTCCTGCCGGCGTTGCCAGGAGGCGGCATGCACCTCGTAGATCGAGATTGGCTGGCGGCGCTTGTCGGTCTCGCGCCAGTGCTTCAGATGGGCTTCGTCTTCCCACTCCTGCACCAGTTCGGCGGCGGTGATGGAAGCGGTCTTCGGTCGGAGCTCACTGCGGCGGGCAAAGGGGTCGGCCTTCAACGGCAGCAATACGCCGTCCTGGCCGCGGATCTCGAACTTGTAGGCGACGCCGATCGGTACGTCAGGGGCAAAGATTTCCCAGATGCCGCTATCGGCGCGGAAGCGCATCACGTGGCGACGGCCGTCCCAATTGTTGAAATCACCGACGACGGAGACGCGCTGCGCATTCGGCGCCCAGACGGCGAAATGGATGCCCTGGGCGCCGTCATGCTTGATGAGGTGGGCGCCCATCTTGTCGAACAGGCGCAGGTGCGAACCCTCGCGGGCGAAATAATCGTCCATCGGTCCGAGCACCGGACCGAAACTGTAGGGATCAGTGACTGCCCATTCGGCATCCCCGCGCCGGGCGCGGTAACGCACCGGCTGGAGCTTGGTGAGGGAAACCGGGCCGGCAAAGATGCCGTCGGCATGGAGCTGTTTCAGTTCGCCGATGACGCTGCCGTCAAGCGTCATGGCGGTTACCTCCTCCGCGCCCGGGATGAAACACCGGGCGACGAAAGCGTCGCCGGCCTGGTGCACACCCAGGACGGCAAAGGGATTGGAATGCGAGCCGGCAAGGATTGCCGTGATTTCATCTGCCGAAATTTCCCAGGAAAGCTTTACTTCAGGGACGGTCTTCGGCGTTTTCATCCGGCTCTCCAGATTTCGTCTGCATATTGCCTGATGGTACGATCGGAAGAGAACCAGCCCATCCGCGCCGTATTGTTGATCGTCTTGGTGTACCAAGCGGACTGGTTGGTCCAGATCTGGTCGACTTCCCGCTGGGCCTGGGCATAGGCGTCGAAGTCGGCGGCGACCATGAACCAGTCATGCGAATAGATGCCGTCGATCAGCGCCGTGTAGCGATTGCGGTCATCAGGCGAGAAGACGCCAGAACCGATAGCGGCAAGCGCCTGGGCGAGTTCGCGCGATCCCTCGATGATGGCGCGAGGATTGTGGCCGTCACTACGGACCTTCGACACCTCGTCGGCCTTGAGGCCGAAGATGACGATGTTGTCCTCGCCGACATTGTCGCGCATCTCGACATTGGCGCCATCGAGCGTGCCGATCGTCAGCGCGCCGTTCAGGCCGAACTTCATATTGCCCGTGCCGGAGGCTTCCATGCCGGCGGTCGAGATCTGCTCCGAGAGGTCGGCGGCCGGAACCATGACTTCGGCGAGCGAGACATTGTAATTCGGCACGAAGACGATTTTCAGCAGGCCGCGTACCGACGGATCGTTGTTGATCGTGCGGGAGACGTCGTTGATCAGCTTGATGATGAGCTTGGCATTGTAATAACTCGGCGCCGCCTTGCCGGCGAAGAGTTTCACGCGCGGCACCCAGTCGAGCTCGGGATGCGAGCGAATCTGGTCGTAGAGCGCGACGGCCTCGATGATGTTCAGCAGCTGGCGCTTGTATTCGTGGATGCGCTTGATCTGGATATCGAACATCGCCGACGGATCGAGCTTCACACCCATGCGGCTGGCGACGAGGTTGGAGAGTGCCACCTTGTTGGCGCGCTTTACCGCTGCGAATTTCTGCTGGAAAGCCGGATCGGAGGAATGCACGTCGAGCGCACGCAGCTTCTCGGCATCATCGAGGAATTCGTCGCCGATCGCTTCTCGGATCAGGCCGGTGAGACCAGGATTGCACTGCTGCAGCCAGCGGCGCGGCGTGATGCCGTTGGTCTTGTTGTTGATGCGGTTGGGATAGAGCTTGTGCAGGTCGGCGAAGACCGTGACCTTCATCAGGTCGGTGTGCAGGGCCGAGACGCCGTTGATCGAATGCGAGCCGACAAAAGCGAGGTTGCCCATGCGCACGCGGCGATCGCCACTTTCATCGATCAGCGAGATCGAGCGGATTTCCGCATCGGAGAAGTTCTTGCCCTTGCGAGCGTCGATCAGGATCTTGGCATTGATCGCATAGATGATCTGCATGTGACGCGGCAGCAGACGCTCGAACAGCGGCACCGCCCAGCTTTCCAGCGCTTCGGGCAGAAGCGTGTGGTTGGTGTAGGAGAAGGTATGGCGGGTGATTTCCCAGGCCTGGTCGAAATCCATCCCGTGTACGTCACAGAGCAGGCGGACGAGTTCGGCGACGGAGACGGCGGGGTGAGTGTCGTTCAGCTGGATCGCCACCTTGTCCGGCAGCGAGGTGAAGTCGTCATATTGCTGCAGATGGCGGCGCAGAATGTCCTGCAGCGAGGCCGATGAGAAGAAGAATTCCTGGCGCAGGCGCAGTTCCTGGCCGGCCGGGGTGGCGTCGGCAGGATAGAGAACCCGGGTCAGGCTCTCGGCCTTGTTGCTTTCGCGGAGCGCGCCGATGTGATCGCCGGCGTTGAAGGCATCGAGCAGGATCGGATCGATCGGTTGCGCCGACCAGAGGCGCAGCGTGTTGACGCGCTTGCCGCGCCAGCCGACGGCCGGCGTGTCGAAGGCGGCGGCAATGACGCGCTCGGCCGGTTTCCAGACGTAGCGCGGCTGGTCGTCATGGGTGGTAATGAATTCGACGGCGCCGCCGAAGCCGATTTCATAGGCGCTTTCGCGGCGCTCGAATTCCCAGGGATTGCCATGGGCGAGCCAGTTTTCCGGCAGTTCCACCTGCCAGCCGTCGGCCAGCTGCTGGCGGAAGAGGCCGTGGACATAGCGGATGCCGTAGCCATAAGCGGGCACGTCGACCGTCGCCATGCTCTCCATGAAACAGGCAGCCAGACGGCCGAGGCCGCCGTTGCCGAGCGCGGCATCCGGCTCCAGGCCGGCGATGACGTTGACATCGACGCCGAGCGAGGCGAGTGCATCGCGCACCTCCTCCATCAGGCCGAGGTTGGAGACGGCGTCGCGCATCAGGCGGCCGATCAGGAATTCAAGAGAAAGATAATAGACGCGCTTGGCGCCGGTCGCATAAACCTCGCGGGTGGACGCCATCCACCTGTCGATGATGCGGTCGCGCACCACCAGGATCGTCGCCGTCAGCCAGTCATGCGGCTTTGCCACCTTGGCATCCTTGCCGATGCGGTAGGTCAGACGTTCGATGATTTCTTCAGCGAGAATTTCCGGCCTTGAACTGCGAGGGGCGGGGGAGGGGATGATCGGCTTGGAAACAGTGTTCATCGTCAGGTCTCGCCAATTTTAATTTGGTTTCAGGATGTTATGCCTGATTTAATCAATTCGTCGCTTGCGCCGGCGACAGTTTATGCATCGTTACTAAGCACTTGCAACAAGGGATTTGGACAAACGAAAAATTTGCGAAACCTTCATAATCAGGTGGGCCGAGGGGGTTGATTTCAATCGCTTTTCCCGATCAGATGGGTGGGATAGCGATAACGAAAAGCCGCTCCCTTTGTTCCGGAGCGGCTTTTTGTTCGGCTTTTCGCCGGGACCGATCGTCAGTTCGTCAGACGCGTCAGCTGCGCGGAGGCCTTCGCTCCGATCGCCTTGAAGGCGGCAAGCAGATCTTCCATCTTTTCCGCCTGGAAATAATGGGCGTCATCGGAGGCGCAATAATGCAGCAGCGCCTGTCCGCCGGAGGGTGCCATGAAGGCGATCGTATAGATTTCGATGCCCTTGGACTTTGCTGTGTCGCATGTCGTCTTGGTCAGTGTGTCGTATGAACGGCCGTTGCTGCTATCATTGTTATTGTCGCCGTCGGTCATGAAGACGATATACTTTTTCGGCACTTGCCCGGTTTTCTGCTTGTGGGCGGCGTCTTCGGCGTCGTTCCCAGCGGCGTTCTTAGCGGTCAAAGACGAGTAGGCCGTGTTCATTGCGCCGCTGGAATTTGTGCCGCCATTTGCCTGAAGTGCGTTGACATAGCTTGAGACACCGACAGTCCCCCAGGCGAGACTGCTAGCTGGGTATTCAACGATATCGTAGGATACCGCGCCTGTGCGCACATATTCTGCGTTGGGATCCGCGCTATTGAGTTGACCAAAAAGATTGCCGGCAGCGAGCTTCAGCGCCTCTATCTTGGTGTAGTAATTTGTGCGGCTGCCGGTGCATTTGTCGTAAACCCACTTATTATTCTTGCTGTTGTAGTGGAGGTTGCAGTCATAGGTAAAGGATTCGGTCGGATCATCTGCGTTAACGGTTGCGGTAGGGTCTCCCATCGACCCTGATTTATCGAGGGCGAGATACATCGAGATGGAGCCCTGGGTTTGCGAATGGCCGCTAACCGTCGTGCCCGACGTCGAAAGATGTTGCGTGCTGAAGCCGACCGCCTGCATGAGCGGGTTAACCGCTAGGTCATAACTCGGTGAAACAGTTACCTGGTAGGATGTCGACTTTCCCGATGTCGTTGCCCGGACATCGACGCCTGTCGTGCTTTTGATATCGACGCTGCTCTGCATGTAATTCGCCATTTGCCCGGCGACGAAATCCCGCGCGAAGGCCTCTGCCTGCGAGGTTTGGATCGTGCCGTTTGCCAGCGCGGTCGCGGTTGCCAGCGCGGCCGAATCGGCTGCTTCCTGCAACTGCTGCTTCGAGAGCAATATGTCGCCCACCTGGATCGCCATGCCGGCCGCCCCGAAAAGGACGGGCAGCAGGATCGCCGTCATGATTCCGAAATTACCGCCACGGTCGCCAAGCATGCGACGTAGGCAGGGAGTCTGTAGAAAGGAGGTGCTCATCATGTTCACCCGTATATGGAGGCCCTGTGGGGTGATATTAGGCACGCTCCTCCTTTCCGCTGTCCTTACGGCGTCAATACAATTTTAACGAATCGTCGGATTTTTCCAGTTTTGGGATTATTTCAGCGGAATGACGTCGACCGCCTGGACGGCGCGGTGGCCGCCATAACTCTTCAAGACACCGATGACGGGGACGACATCGGAATAGTCCCGGCCGTAGGCGACGACGATGTGGTCCATGCCGGCGGGAATGTTGTTGGTCGGGTCCAGTTCGATCCAGCCGATCGTCTCGCCGCACCAGATGCGCACCCAGGCATGCATGGCGTCCGCCCCTTCCAGCCGTTCCTTGCCTGGTGGCGGGATGGTGCGCAGGAAGCCGGAGACGTAGCCGGCCGGAATGCCGAGGCTTCTGAGAGCCTGGATCATCACATGGGTGAAATCCTGGCAGACGCCGCGCTTCAGCTTGAACGCCTCKATCGGCGTGGTGTCGACCGTCGTCGCCTCCGGGTCGTAGGTGAAATCCTTGTTGATGCGGGCGCAGAGCGCATGAGCGATCTGGATGGCCGTCAGATCAGGCGTGGCGCAGCTTCGCGCATAGTCGGCGATCTCGCGCGCTTCGGTGAGGCGCGGGCTGTCCCCGAGGAAGTGGTGCGGCGAATCCGGCGCCAGCGACCACATGCCTGATATCTCCTCCGGCAGGTCGGCAAGCAGCGGCGAGAAATCGGCGGCGATCGGCTGGCTTTCCACCTGCACGCGGGCCTGCATACGAATGTCAAGCGTCTCGTGCGGCGCGCGCAGCAGGAAGGAGGTGGTGGGGTGATGGAAGAAATCGACGAAATGCGACTGCTCGTCCGGCGAGGGCGAAATGGTGATCGAGCCGGCGATCAGCCGCTGCCGATTGGTGAGCGACAGGGGCATCAGGCGCATGATGTGGCGGGCGCCGGAGGCTGGCGCGTCGTAGCTGTAACCCATGTGCAGCGAGAGATCGTAGAGCATCGCCGTCACCCGAGATAAGTCTGGGCGAGCAGATCGGAAAGCTGCTCCAATTCGCGCTCGAGCCGTTGATAGACCTCGACCCCCATGCCCTCCGGAGTCATCACCGCCAGGCCGGAATGGAGCCGCATCGCCTCGCGGTAGAAGGGCGACATCTGGCCGTTGATCATGGCATTCGGCAGTTGTTCGACTTCGTGATGGATCTCGTTCACCTGGAAGAGGACCGAACGCGGGTTGAGCGGGTCGAGCGCCAAGAGGTCGGTGACAGTCAGCCGAGCGGTGTTGACGTTATAGCGGCGGCGATGGGTCATGACGCTGTCGCCGATCTCTAGCAGCATGTCGAGCGCGCCGTCAGGCGCTTCCGGGCCTGACATGTGGCCGAGCAGGCGCGTCATGTGCAGGCCGCGTTCGATATAACGGCCGAGCGAAAGGAACCGCCAGCCGGTGAAGCGGTACATGTTTTCGTGCATGAGACCGGCGAAGCCTGCAAGCTTCCGCAAGAGGATTGTCATCGCGTGGCTGGCATCGTCGCCGGCAGCGACGGTGACGTGGAAGCGGCGGGCGGTCTTGGCGAGATCGTTGAGCGCCAGCCAGCCGTCCGGCGAGAAACGGTCGCGGATGTTGCTGGCCGAATAAACAGCGCTGTCGATGTTGCGCAGCAGCGTTTCCGGCACGGCGTCGGCGGTATCGATATCGACGGCCGTGAGATAGTCGGAGACGTCGGCGAGCAGCGGCTGGCTCGGATCGGCGGCTTCGGCGAAACGCGCATGCCAGGCGCGCAGGATGCGTAGCGCCCCTTCGGCGCGCTCGATGTAGCGGCCGAGCCAGAACAGGTTGTCGGCAGCCCGACTCGGCAGGCTGCCCGGCATGTTGCGGGTGAAGCTGCCTTCGGCGGGCAGCAGCGTGTGGCGCTCGACCGGTTTGTCGCTGACGATCCAGACATCGGCGGCCGCACCACCGGACTGCATGGCGATCGCCGCAACATCGGCGCCGGAGCCGATGCGGGCAAAACCGCCGGGCATGATCTGCCAGCCGTTTGCGGTGCGCGCGGCGAATACGCGCAGCGACATCGGCCGCGGCACGAGCTTGCCGTCCACCCAGGCGGGTGTGGTCGACAGCGTGACGACCTCCTGGCCGACGAGCTTCGGGCCGTCCGAACTCAGCCAGTCGGTTATCGAATCCTTGGCAGCCGCGCGCAGCGATGAGCCGAGCACGGATTCGCCGTTATCGTCGAAGAAGGGAGCACGGGAATAGGCCGGGCCGATGACCATCTTTTCGATGTTTTTTGCCACGTGCTCGCGCTCTTCCTCCTGACCGCACCACCAGGTAGCGATCGAGGGCAAATGCAGATCCTCGCCAAGCAGATGGTGACAGATGGTCGGCATGAAGGCGAGAAGCGCCCGGGTTTCAAGAATGCCGGTGCCGAGCGCATTGACGATGGTGAGGCTTTCGGCGCGCAGCGCTTCCACGAGGCCGGGCGTGCCGATATGCGAATTTTGGTTCAACTCCAGCGGGTCGGCAAAAGCTGAATCGAGACGGCGCCAGAGCACGCCGATCGGCTTCAAGCCGGCGACGGTGCGCACCATGACACGGCCCTTGACGACGGTCAGATCTTCGCCCTCGAGCAGCATGAAGCCGAGATAGCGGGCGATGTAGGCGTGTTCGTAGTAGGTCTCGTTGGCGGGGCCGGGTGTCAGCACGGCGATGCGGTCGTCGCCCGAATGTTTCATGCCCTGTAGCGCGTCGCGGAAGGCGCCGAAGAAGGAGGCGAGGCGATGGACCGGGGTTTCAGCATAGATATCCGAGAAGGCACGAGTCGTCGCGACGCGGCTTTCCAGCGCGAAACCAGCGCCTGAGGGAGCCTGCGTCCTGTCGGCGAGCACCCACCAGTTGCCGTCGGGCCCGCGGCCGATCTCGAAGGCGCAGAAATGCAGATAATGGCCGGATGCCGGCTTGATGCCGGCGAGCGGGCGCTGGAATTCGGGATTGGCGGCGATCAGTGCCGGTGGGAGGAAACCTTCCTCCACCAGCCGGTTGTCGCCGTAGATATCGGCGATGATCGCTTCCAGCAGGTCGGCGCGCTGGACGAGGCCCGCCGACAGCGTCTGCCATTCGCGCTCGTCGATCAGCACCGGGATATGCGAGATCGGCCAGGCTCGCTCGCCGGTGCCCTTGCTGCCATAGGCGCGATAGAAGACGCCGGCATCACGGAGGTAGCGGTCGGCGCGGGCGAAACGCTCGGCGAGATCCTTTTCCGGCATTGCGCTCAGATGCGAGAGGAAATTCTGCCAGACGGGGCGGACGACGCCGTCGTTGTCGACCATCTCATCGGCGGTATCGGGCAGCGGCGCATAGTCGAAGGCCGCATTCTTGGCGATGCGGTCCTCTGCCTCTTCCTTGCGCTCCACTGCCGGCTTCTTGCCCATCAAAACTTAAGCCTCAAACCCTCGGCCTCAAACCCCGGCGGGCCGCCTCAGATCCAGCGTCAGCGGAAATTCCGGCGAACCCGTCTCGACGCGCGGAATGTATCCGCCCGCCGTATGCCCCCACGGCTCGAACCGGGTGAGCCGTCTTGCTTCCGCCTCGTTACCGTTGACCGGGAAGGTGTCATAGGTCCGGCCACCCGGATGGGCAACATGATAGATGCAGCCGCCGATCGAACGTTTCGACCATGTATCATAAATGTCAAAAGTCAAAGGTGTGTTGATCGGCAGGACGGGATGCAGACCCGAGGCCGGCTGCCACGCCTTGTAACGGACACCGGCGACCGACACGCCCGACGTACCTGTCGGCGTCAGCGGCAGGGTGCGGCCATTGCAGGTGACGGTATAACGCGAGGCATTGTCGGTTTCGAGCCGCACCTGCAGGCGTTCGACGGAGCTGTCGACGTAACGGGCGGTGCCGCCCGGCGCGCCTTCCTCGCCCATGACATGCCAGGGCTCCAGCGCCTGGCGCAGTTCCAGCTTCGAGCCCTCGTATTCGACCTCGCCGCAGAAGGGGAAGCGGAATTCGAGCTGGGCCTTGAACCATTCCGGGCTGACGTCGAAGCCGTTTTCGCGAAGATCGGCAAGCACGTCGAGGAAGTCGGCCCAGACGAAATGTGGCAGCATGAAACGGTCGTGCAGGGTCGTGCCCCAGCGGACGAACTTGCCGTCGACGGGATTGACCCAGAAGCGGGCGATCAGCGCGCGCACCAGCAATTGCTGGGCAAGCGACATGCGCGCGTTCGGCGGCATCTCGAAACCGCGGAACTCGATGAGGCCGAGCCGTCCTGTCGGGCCGTCGGGCGAGAACAGCTTGTCGATGCAGAWCTCGGCGCGGTGGGTGTTGCCGGTGACGTCGGTCAGAAGATTGCGGAACAGGCGGTCGACGAGCCAGGGCAGCGGCTGCTGGCCACGGCCGGGGGCTCCGATCTGCGCCATGGCGATCTCCAGCTCGTAGAGGCTGTCGTGACGAGCCTCGTCGATACGCGGCGCCTGGCTGGTCGGGCCGATGAACATGCCGGAGAAGAGGTAGGAGAGCGAGGGGTGACGCTGCCAGTGGAGGACGACGCTCTTTAAGAGATCGGGACGGCGCAGGAAGGGGCTGTTGTTCGGATTGGCGCTGCCGACGACGACATGGTTGCCGCCGCCGGTACCGGTATGGCGACCATCGATCATGAACTTGTCGGCGCCGAGCCGGGTGGCGCGCGCCTCCTCGTAGATCGCCGTGGTGATGTCGACGCAGTCCTTCCAGTTGGAGGCCGGATGGATATTGACCTCGATGACACCGGGATCCGGGGCGACGCGGATGACGTTGATGCGCTCGTCCTGCGGTGGCGGGTAACCTTCGATATGGACGGGAAGCTTAAGTTCGGCTGCGGCGTTTTCGGCGGCGGCGATCAGCTCGAGATAATCCTCGATGCGCTCGACCGGCGGCATGAAGATGCAGAGCCTGCCGTCGCGCGGCTCGACCGACATGGCGGTGCGCACAGCGCCGCGGAGCTCGCCGAGCGTCTGTTCGACCCGGCCGCGATTGCTCTCGTCGGCATGGAAAGAGGCTTCCGGCATGGCCCGGCCAGCCGGTACGAAGACATCAGGTAGCGGTTCGCGTGGGATCGTCGGATCGGCCGGGTGGATATAGGGGTAACGCGCCGGGGGAACATAGGGCAGTGTGCCGAGCGGCAGACGGTAACCGATCGGACTGTCGCCCGGGACGAGGAAGATTTTGCCGCGTCGGGTGCGCCATTTCTCGCTGACCCAGACTCGGCTTTGCGCTGCCTTGGCATTCCAAGCCTGAACCGGAAGGATGTAACCGGTCGGGGTGGTGAGGCCGCGGGCGAAGACGCGGGCGATGCGGTTGCGTTCCTCGGGATCCTTCAGCTTCGAATTCGCCGGGTCGACGTTTTCGGGAAGGCTGCCTTCCTTGATGATCCAGTCAGCGGGATCCTCATAGGCCGGCTGCACCATATCAGGCTTGATCGCCAGCTCCTTTGCGATTGCCGTCAGGAGCTTTTCGGCATCCTCGGCTTTGACGCCGGTATCCTTGCCTTCGGCGGCGACCAGATCGAGGTTCTGCCAGACCGGCTTGCCGTCGCGGCGCCAGTAAAGCGAGAAGGTCCAGCGCGGCAAGCTTTCGCCCGGATACCATTTGCCCTGGCCATAATGCAGGAAACCGCCAGGGGCGAAGCGTTCGTGCAGCTTGCGGATCAGGATGTCGGCCTTTTCGCGCTTGGTCGGGCCGACGGCGGCGGTGTTCCACTCCTCGGACTGGAAATCGTCGATCGAAACGAAGGTCGGCTCGCCGCCCATCGTCAGATGCACGTCCTCGGCTTCGAGGACGCGGTCGACCTTCTCGCCGAGTTCGTTGAGTTCCTCCCAGCTTTCATCGGAGAAGGGCTTGGTGATGCGCGGGTGTTCGGCGACGCGCGAGACCTTCATGTCGAAGGCGAATTCGGTTTCGGCCTCGCCGAAATAACCGCCGGAAATCGGTGCGGCGTTGCGGTAATGCGGCGTTGCGGCAAGCGGGATATGGCTTTCGCCGGTCAGCAGGCCGGACGTCGGATCGAGGCCAACCCAGCCGGCGCCGGGCAGATAGACCTCTGCCCAGGCATGCAGGTCGGTGAAATCGACTTCGGTGCCGGAGGGGCCGTCGAGCGCCTTCAGGTCCGGCGTCAGCTGGATGAGGTAACCGGAGACGAAGCGGGCGGCAAGGCCGAGATGGCGAAGGATCTGGACGAGCAGCCAGCTGGTGTCGCGGCAAGAGCCTTTGGCGGTTTCCAGCGTTTCTTCCGGCGTCTGCACGCCGGTTTCCATGCGGATGACATAGCCGATCTGCCGCTGCAGACGGGCATTCAGGCCGACGATCATATCGACCGTCGGCTGGTCGGGCGACCAGTCGAGCGTCGGCAGCAGCGCCTTCAAGCGCGGACCGGCCGGCTCCGGCGTCATGTAGATCGACAGATCCTCCTGGATCGTTTCAGGGTATCCGAAGGGCCACTTGGTCGCCTCTTCCTCGACGAAGAAGTCGAAGGGATTGTAGACCGTCATGTCGGCGACGAGATCGACCTCGATCTTGAACTCCGTCACCGGGTCCGGGAAGACGTAGCGGGCAAGGTAGTTGCCGTAAGGATCCTGCTGCAGGTTGACGAAATGGTTGGAGGGCGTGACCTTCAGCGAGTGGCTGAGCACCCGTGTCTTCGAATGCGAGGCAGGTTTCAGTCTGATGATCTGTGGGCCGAGACRGATCGGCTTGTCATAGGTGTAGTGCGTCAGATGATAGATACTGGCTTTGATCGACATATTTCTTTTTATCCGGCGCGCATCGTCGTGCGGCTTGCTGTTCCCAAAAAGCACTGTGTGCAATGCAGCGAAAGAAAGCAAGGTGGAAGGTCAAGGGGCCGACGGCTTTACGCCGCCTTGGTAAATGTGACGGCAGCCTTCAGGCCCCTGCCGTCCTTGCCCGGCTCCAGCGTCAGGGCGGCGTTGAAAAGATTGGCGATTTCATCGACGATCGGCAGGCCGAGGCCGGCACCCGGCGCACCTGTCTCATTGCCGCGCGAAAAACGTCCACGCACCGCCGCCAGCTTTTCTCGCGGAATGCCGGGGCCGTTGTCCTCGACTTCGAGGCGGATCGTCTCTGATGCGGCGATGATGCGGACGGTGACCTCAGCTCCCTTGCCGGCATAAGCGATGGCATTGCCGGCAAGGTTGCGCAGCATTTCGCCGATCAGCAGCGGCTCGGCGCGGACCATTGCCGGGCTTTCGCCCTCAAATCCGAGATCAATGCCGGCGACGGCGGCCGTCGGGATCTGCTCGCCGGTGATTTCTTGAGCGATGGCGGCAAGATCGATGGCGGAGGCGGTCAGCGCCTCCTTGGCGGTGGCGGCGTCGATCTTCGCCATCAGGAGAAGCTGGGCAAGGATGCGCTCGGCATGCGCCACGGCCTGATCGCCCTTCAGCGCTGCGGCCTGCGCCTCATTAAGCGAGCCGGCGCGGGCGGACAGGGCAAGCTGGGTACGGATGATCGCCAGCGGTGTGCGCAGCTGATGGCTGGCATTGCCGGTGAAATGGCGCAGCGCATCGAGCGCCGACTGCAGGCGGACCATAAAGGAATTCACCGTTTCGACCAGCGGCTCGACCTCGCTCGGTACGGTCTGCTTGATCGGATGCAGGTCATCGGGGCTGCGTTCGCCGATGGCGTCGCCGAGCTTGTAGAGCGGGCGGAGCGCCACCGTGACCGAGATCCAGACGATGACGGCCGCGCCCGCGATCATGAAGGCGAGGCGGAGTGCGGAGCGGACGAGAATCGCCTGCGCCAACTGCCGGCGGGCGATAGTGGTTTCGGCGACCGTCACGACAAAGGGCACGGACCGGATGCCCGTCGAGGCCGAGCGTTCGAGCGTGGCGATGCGGATCGGCTCGTCGCGGAAGGTATCGTCGGCGAAGGCGGCCGCATCGCCCGGCGTCTTCTTCAGGACCGGCAAGGACTGGTAGCCGGTGATGAATTGGCCCGGCGGGCCGTCGACGCGGTAGAAGACTCGATCCTGCGCGGCCGAGGTCAGCATCTCAAGTGCGACATAGGGGATATCGACCTGCAGCGTGCCGTCCTCGGCGACGACGACGCGTTCGGCGATCGCCAACGCGGAGCCGGCAAGCACGCGGTCGGAGACGATGTTCGATGTCTGGACCGCCTCGCGATAGGTATCGGCGAGTGCCAGCGTGCCGATGACGGCTGTGGAGACGAGCAGCCAGAAGAGCAGCCGGCGTCTGAGGGAATAGGCGGCTTTCATGAGGCCTCGGGCAGCTTGTCGAGATAATAGCCGATGCCGCGGGCAGTCTTCACAGTCAGGCCGTGCGGCGAGAGGCGCTTTCGCAGGCGGCTGACATATTGCTCGATGGCGTTTGCGGAAATGTCGTCGTCGAAGGCCGTCAGCGATTGAATGATCGCCTCCTTGGCGACGACCTTGCCGGCCCGCATGAACAGAATTTCGAGCAGGCCGAGTTCGCGGGCGGGAATATCGAGGGGCGTGGCGCCCGATGAAAAGGTGCGGGAATTGAGATCGAAGGAGATGCCGCCGAAGCTGACCATCGCCGAACGCAGGCCGGCCTGGCGACGCAGCAGCACGCGCACACGGGCCTCGAACTCGGCGATATCAAAGGGCTTGATCAGATAATCGTCGGCGCCGAGATCGAGCCCCTTCACGCGCTCTTCCGGCGTGCCGCGCGCGGTCAGGATGAGGACGGCCGCCTGGTTCTGCCGGGCGCGCATGGCGCGCAGCACGTCGAGTCCGTCCATCTCGGGCAGGTTGAGGTCGAGGATCACCAGATCGAAATTTTCTGCGGCGATGACCGCATTGGCAGACGCCCCGTCATGGACGACATCGACGGCATGGCCCGTGCCGCGCAAGATCGCCGACAGGCCGTCGGCCAGCGCGATATTGTCTTCGGTGAGCAGGATGCGCACGGATGTTTCCCCTGTTTTTCAAAGGAGATTACAGAGGTGAAGGAGGGATGTCACAGCGATTTTGAAATCTACGGTGCCGCGCGTCCTTCAGACGCGCAAAGGACGCTGTCATGCTTTGCACCTACGCATCGTGCTTTCCGAAAATCGATTCCGGTTTCGGGCCGAGGCGCTGGGTGAACGGCCGGGAAAGGCTCGATCTCAGCTTCCGGTTCTTTCGATCCGCTCGCGTTGCGTCATCGCGGCGGCGAGGAGTTTCCGGAAGCGGGGATCGCCGCGGATGTTGTCGAGGTCGGAATCGTTGTTAAACCATTTGATATGGTAGACGGAGCTGTTCGGCAGCAGCCTTTCAAGAAGGTCGATCGCCTGTTCGGCGTCGCCGAGGACGGAATAGACGCAGGCGAGATTATACTGCGCGACAATGTCATCAGGATCGATGGCGATCGCGCGGGCGGCCCAGTCGCGTGCCCTTGCCGCATCGCCGAGATGAGCTAGCGCCAGCGCGCCGCGATGGGCGGGGCCTGAATTTTCCGGATTGAGGTTCAGGGCGCGTTCGGCGCGTAGCAGGCCGAGGCGCGCCCAGTTTTCCGTGTCCAACACACGGCCGAGCGAGCGGTAGGCGGACATCAGATGGATCGGTGAGACATAGTCATCCGGGCGGATTGCGGCGGCGCGGGTGAAATATTGAACGGATTCGGCAAAGTTGCCGCGCATGAAGAAGAACCGGGCATAGTGGAAATTCGCCTCGAAGAGGTTCGGGTCGAGCGCCAGGGCACGTTCGAAGGCCGCCGCCGCCCTATCATCATAGCCGCTCTGATGCAGGGCGAGGCCGTGAGACGCATGGGCTTCGGGAAGGTCAGGGTCGAGCGCCAGGGCGCGGGCGCTCATGTCGAGGATGCGCCTCAGCGGCACGTCATCAGCTGCCCAATCGCGGATCGCCGCGTCGCAATCGGCGATGCCGGCATAGGCGCGGGCATAGTCCGGGTCGAGCTCGACCGCCTTGCAGAACATCCGCCTTGCGAGCTGGAGATAGGACTTTGTCCAGGTGTGGGAGAGCTGGCGGCCCCTGAGATAATAGGTATAGGCCTCGACATTGGCGGTCGGTTCATTGGCGATCGCCTTCTTCTCTTCCGGCAACAGACGCACCTTCAACTGGCCGACGATCGCATGGGTGATCTCGTCCTGGATGGCGAAGATGTCGGTCAGGTCGCGGTCGTAACGCTCGGCCCAGAGATGGTCTCCATTGGCCGTGTCGATCAGCTGACCGGAGATGCGCACGCGATTGCCGACGATGCGCACACTTCCCTCAAGCACGTAGCGCACGCCAAGCTCCTGAGCGAGCCGCTTCACCTTTACCGATATGCCCTTGTAGGTGAAGATGGTGTTGCGCGGCACGACGTGCAGGCTGGAGATCTTCGAGAGATCGGTGATGATGTCTTCGGTAATGCCGTCGGAGAAATAATCCTGATCGGCATCGCCGCTCATGTTGGTGAAGGGCAGCACGGCAATGAAGCAGGTGTTGCGGTTCTGCGCGACCAATCTGGCGGAGGAGGGTGGCGCCAAGCTGACGGTATAGACCTGGACGGGTTGTCTGATGTTTTTCAGCATATGTTCGCCGATGAATTCGAAGCCGAGATTGAGGCGCGAGCCGACCTGGTCACGCACCGAGGCCGACACGGCGATGCCGCCCGGCGTTGCGATACGCTCAAGCCTGGCGGCGAGATTGACGCCATCTCCGAATATGTCGCCGTTCTCGACCACGACGTCGCCGAGATTGATGCCGATGCGGAATTCGACGCGCTCGTCCTTGGGCACGTTCTCGTTGCGGGCCGCCATGCTGCGCTGGATCTCGGCGGCGCAGGCGACCGCATTCACCACGCTCTGGAATTCGGCAAGGATGCCGTCGCCGGTGAGTTTGAAGATCCGGCCCTTGTAGTCTGAAATACGAATATCGACCAGCTCACAGCGATGGCGGTTCAACGCCTGCAACGTGCCGGATTCATCGATGCCCATCAGCCGGCTGTAGCCGACGACGTCTGCAGCAAGAATAGCGCTCAGTCGTCGTTCYATGACCCCTCCCATGGATCTTCCCAGTTTAGTCTAGCTTTTTATAGAGTTTTTGTCGCGTAGAGTCGTCCCCCGAATAATAAATTCGGGCGGTCTCGACGTTTTTAACGCGGCAGCGCGACCATATAACGTCGTCGATCTTCATCAATACTCTAAATGGGTGAAGGATGGCGGTCGTCCCTAATCCTTTGTGATGAAAATGGGATTCTAACCGGAGAAGGCGGCAGTGTTCTGCTTTGGCCGATGCTTCTGGAATCGGCATCATGAAACCGATCGCCGATGGATTTAGGGCTTGAGCCGGACCTAATGGCATAACTTAGAAGACGAATCGCGAGGGAAACAACACGGACGAAATGGTGATTTGCGCTTGCTTCAACCGTTGCCGTGAGACCGGCGCAGGTTATTGTGGCGACGTTTCATGCGCAAAAGAGGTTTTGGATGACAGCTTCGACCCGAAATTTTCTGGAGTTTCATAATATTCCGGAGGCCGGGCTTCGATCGATTGTCGCTCGCGCCGGCGAGCTCGCCGGCGCCTGGGATGAGCGTGCGATGCCGCAGAGCCTTGCGGGAAAACGCGTCGCGCTGATTGTCGACGACGGCGGCTGGCGCAATACGACCGCCTTCGATCTCGGCATCCAGGCGATGGGCGGCATCTGCGTGCATGTACCAATCAGCTTTAATACCAGGGAGGAAACCAGCGATCTTGCGGGTTATCTTGGAAACTGGTTCGACATGCTGGTGATCCGCACGAAGGAGCTTGCGACACTGAAGGCGGTCGCTGCTGTCTCGCCGGTGCCTGTCATCAACGCGCGGACGCGTTCCAACCACCCTTGCGAGACGCTCGGCGACCTTGCCTATATCAAGAGCCGGCGCGGCTCGATCGACGGGTTGAAGGTAGCCGGCGTGGCGGCGGACGCGAATATCTTCCGCTCCTGGGTCGAAGCGTCGATTGCGCTGCCGATCGAGGTGGTGCAGGTCTATCCCGAACGCTGGCATGTCCGAGACAGCGCGCTGCTCAATGGGCGCTTCCGCGCGAGCACCGACATGGGCGAGCTATCGGATGCCGACCTCGTAATCACCGATTCATGGCCTGGTGACGCCGCCTCGGACGCGCTGGCCGGCTACCGGATCGGAGCCGATGTGCTCGACCGTTTGCGGGAGGACGCGATCTTCCTGCCATGCCCGCCGGTTAAGCGCGGCCAGGAGGTGACGGCCGAGGCGATGGAGCATCCGCTCTGCCAAAGTCGCGCCGCCAAGGCCTTTCTGCTGCATGCGCAAAATGCACTGATGGAGTGGGTCGCCTCCTAGTTCCGGCCTTCGATCTCCACCGCGCAACACGTTCATGATAGAAGAGGCGAGGGATCGGGAGGTTTGGCAGATGGGAGAGTTGACGATCGAGCTCGCGAAAGGTCCGGTAGAGATCGCCGCAGTGCGGGATCTCTGCCGATCATTCCGGCAATGGCTCTATGACAATTATCCCCAGCATCGGCCGGTGATCGATCTCTATTACAATCCGCAAAAATTCGAGGCGCTGCTCATCGACCTGCCGCAGATTCACGCAAGGCCGAAGGGCGCGATCTTCCTGGCGCGGCTCGACGGAGAGCCTGTCGGCTGCGTCATGCATCACGAGCAGGCGCCTGACATTGCTGAGATGAAAAGGCTTTTCGTCTCGGCCGTCGCTCGCGGTCATGGTGTTGCCGTTGCGCTCTGCGAGGCATCGATCGCCCAGGCGAGAGCTGACGACTATCACTCGATGCGGCTTGACACCGGCATTTTTCAGACGGCAGCGCAGGGGCTCTATCGGCGCCTCGGCTTCCGGGAGCGGAATGCCTACTATCAGGTCCCGCCGGAGCTCGAACAGATCCTGCTCTTCTTCGAGCGGGAACTGTGATCCCGTCACGCACCGCGTGCCGCCTCGGTCGCGGCCTTGCTCCTCCCGGCGTGCTCAGGCATTGTTGCAGGATGAGGAGAGCTTTCATCTTGCTGCTGGCGTTCTGGCCGGGTTTTGCCTTGGCGGATCAGGCCTTCTATCCGGCAAAATCGGGCAACGCCGATGCGCCGGTGCTGACGGTTTATTCCTCGCTCGACGAACCGTTGGCGCGGCCGATGATCCGGGGTTTCCAGGAGGCCAATCCCGACGTTGCGGTCAAATATGAGGACATGCTGACCGGCGACATCTACGACCGGATCGTCCGGGAAACGGATGCCGGCAAGAAGACGGCGGACTTCGCCTTTTCCTCGGCGATGGACCTGCAGGTGAAGCTCTCCAACGACGGATATGCGCAGGTCAGCAACCTGCCGATGAGTGCGCCATGGCCGAAATGGGCGAACTGGCGTAACACCGCCTACGCGCTCACCTTCGAGCCGGCTGTGTTCGTCTATCACAAGCCGAGCTTCGCGCATGAGCCGGTGCCGAGCTCGCGGGCTGAATTCGTCGATTATCTGAAGCGCAAGGGCAACGACGTCCATGGGCGGATCGGTACCTACGATATCGAGCGCTCCGGCGTCGGCTTCCTTTTCATGGCGCGCGACCAGGAGCAGTTCGGCGACATCTGGTCGGTGATCGGGGCGATGGGGGCTGCCGGCGTCAAGCTTTATTCGACGAGTTCGGCGATCCTCGAACGCGTTGCCGACGGGCGCTTCGTGCTCGGCTACAATATTCTCGGCTCCTATGCGGCCGACTGGGCCTCGCGCTATCCCGACGTCGGCATCGTGCTGCCGAAGGATTATACGGTAGTGATGTCGCGGATCGGACTGGTGCCGCAGGCGGCCGCCGAGCCGGAGCTCGGGCGGCGTTACCTCACCTTCTTCATGTCGCGGGAAGGGCAGACGATCATGGCGCGCGAACTGCAGATTCCGGCCGTCAGCCCCGAAGTGGCGGGGGAGAATACCGCCAATACGCTGCAGGAACTGCTCGGTGCCCAACTGCGGCCGGTGCCGGTCAGCCCCGGGTTGATGGTCTATCTTGACCAGGTGAAGCGGGCGCGGCTGATCGCGCACTGGAACGAGGTTCTGCGGACGCAGTGAAGGCGCTTTCGGTGGGCTTCGCTCTCCTTAGAGAGCTTTGGGTCGCTGCGCCCGGAGTCTCGCCAGACAAAGCCCTGCAGCCGTACTTCGGCGGCGGGTAATGCACCTGCCATCGGCAGCGAAGAACCGGGATTTAGATTGGCGCCTGCCAATTACGGCAAAAAAGTGTCGTCTCCTTCTGGATATCTCGCCGATGTCAGCTAAATGACAGGTTGTTGTGGTCGCTTTGGCTACTTCTTCTCCGTGGAGGCGGAGAGTTGAAGCCTTGGGAGGTATTCCGCTCGTCATTCAGGACACGTGTGTCCGCTGGCCGGCCATTCCTCCCGATTCCCAGAGAACAACAGGTGGTTCGCTCAGCCGCCGACGGAGGACACATCGTGAAGCATACGTTCATCGCAACCCTTTTCGCAGCGACTATCGCGCTGCCGGCCTATGCGGCCGACTACACCATCATCGCGCCGGCCGCGCCCGGCGGCGGCTGGGACCAGACGGCCCGTTCGCTGCAGACCGCGCTGCAGCAGGAGAAGATCTCCGGCAACGTGCAGGTCCAGAATGTTCCCGGCGCGGGCGGCACCATCGGCCTTGCGCAGTTCAGCAGCCAGGCTGCCGGCAACCCGAATTCGCTGATCGTCGGCGGCTATGTCATGGTCGGCGCGATCCTCACCAACAAGTCGCCGGTGACACTGAAGGACGTCACGCCGATCGCCCGTCTGACCGGCGAGTATGAGGCCGTCGTCGTTCCCGCCGCGTCCGAGATCAAGACGATGGCCGATCTGGTCGCTGCGCTGAAGAAGGATCCGGGTGCGGTTTCCTGGGGCGGCGGCTCTGCCGGCGGCACCGACCACATCGCCGTCGGCCTGATCGCCAAGGCTTCGGGCGTAGATCCGACCAAGATCAACTATGTCGCCTTCTCCGGCGGCGGTGAAGCGCTCGCCGCCATTCTCGGCGGCCAGGTCACGGCCGGCGTCTCGAGCTATAGTGAGTTCGAATCGCAGGTGAAATCCGGCACGCTCCGTCTTCTCGCCGTATCCAGCGACAAGCGTATCGACGGCGTCGATGCCCCGACGCTGAAGGAAGCCGGCACCGACGTCACCATCCAGAACTGGCGCATGGTTGCCGCTGCTCCCGGCCTGTCGGCAGAGCAGGTGGCAAGCGTCACCGCCGATTTCGAGAAGCTGCACAGCTCCGCCACCTGGCAGGAAACTCTGAAGACCAAGGGCTGGGCCGACACCTATCTGTCCGGCGACGCCTTCAAGGCGCAGCTCGAGAAGGATGTCTCCGCCACTGAAGGCATTCTCAAAGATATYGGACTTGTTCAATGAGCGAGGATAACACCTCCTCGGCAACCGAGCGCCGCCCTGATTGGGCGGCGTTCATCATTGCCGTTTTCCTCTTCGTCGTCGCCGGCGTGATGGCCTGGGATGCCTTGCATCTGAAAACGATTGCGCAGTACGACCGCATCGGTCCTGCGACAGTGCCTCAAGTGGTGGCGTTCGGCCTCTTCTGTCTCGGGATCTGGACCGCCTTCGAAGCCTGGCGCGGCGATTTTCCCGAACGTGACCGGCAGGAAGTCGCACCCGTCATCTGGATCGTTGCCGGTCTTGCCGGCCAGATGCTGCTTTTGCGCGTCGCCGGCTTCTCGATCGCGACCGGCATCCTCTTCGCGCTGACGGCACGCGGCTTCGGCAAGCGTAAGCTCTGGATCTCGCTGCCGCTTGGCATCGTCCTCAGCTTCGTCGTCTGGGCGATCTTCTMGCAGCTGCTGCAACTGACGCTGCCGGCCGGCCCGCTCGAACATCTGTTCTTCTGACCGCGCGGACGCGCTGTCAGCTCTTTTGATTTTGCGCGGCGCCTGACCCCGAAATCGGATGGTCGGGAAGGCCGCTTGGGACACCAAGATGAGCACATTCGAATTCCTATGGCAGGGTATCCTGGTTGCGATGCAGCCGATGAACCTGGTTTATGCACTGGTCGGCGTGACGCTTGGCACCGCCGTCGGCGTGCTTCCCGGCATCGGCCCGGCACTCACCGTGGCGCTGCTGTTGCCCGTCACCTACAAGCTCGATCCCGGCGGCTCGCTGATCATGTTCGCCGGCATCTATTACGGCGGCATGTATGGCGGTTCGACGACCTCGATCCTGCTCAACACGCCGGGTGAAAGCGCCTCGATCGTCACCGCGCTCGAGGGCAACAAGATGGCGCGCGCTGGGCGCGGCGGACCGGCGCTGGCGACGGCGGCGATCGGCTCCTTCGTCGCCGGCCTGATCGCGACGCTCGGGCTTGCGTTCATCGCTCCCTATGTCGTCAAGCTGGCGCTGGTCTTCGGGCCGCGCGAATATTTCGCGCTGATGGTGCTCGCCTTCGTCACCGTCTCCTCGGCTTTCGGCGACTCCGCCTTGCGGGGCCTGACTTCGCTATTCATCGGCTTTGCGCTCGCGATGGTCGGCATCGACCAGCAGACAGGGCAGGCCAGGCTTTCCTTTGGCATTCCCGACCTGCTCGACGGTGTCGAGGTGACGACGCTTGCCGTGGCGATGTTTGCGATCGGCGAGACGCTTTATATCGCCGCACAGGGCAACCGGATCGCGGAGAAGGTCGAGGCGGTCAAGGGTTCGCTCTGGATGACCGCTGAGGACTGGGCGCGTTCGTGGAAGCCCTGGCTGCGCGGCACGCTGATCGGTTTCCCGATCGGCGCGATGCCGGCGGGCGGCGCCGAAATCGGCACCTTCCTCTCCTATGCGACCGAAAAGCGGCTGGCGAAGAACCCGGAAGAGTTTGGCCATGGCGCGATCGAAGGCGTGGCCGGTCCCGAGGCGGCGAACAACGCCTCGGCCGCCGGCACGCTGGTGCCGCTTCTGACACTCGGCCTGCCGACGACGGCGACGGCGGCGATCATGCTTGCCGGCTTCCAGCAATACGGCTTGCAGCCGGGGCCGCTGCTGTTTGCCACCAATCCGCAGCTCGTCTGGGGACTGATCGCCAGCCTGCTCATCGCCAATGCGATGCTTTTGGTGCTGAACCTGCCGATGATCGGGCTCTGGGTGCGGTTGCTGACCATTCCAAAGCCGTGGCTCTATGCCGGCATCCTGCTGTTTGCGACGCTTGGGACAATCGGCGCCAATCCATCCGTGTTCGAGCTCGGCATGCTGCTCACTTTTGGCCTGCTCGGCTATGTGATGCGGCTCTTTGGCTATCCGATCGCGCCTACCGTCGTCGGCCTGATCCTCGGGCCGCTTGCCGAACAGCAGCTGCGCCGGGCGCTGGCGATCAGCCAGGGCGATGTCACGACGCTGGTGATGTCGCCGATCGCCGCGGGTCTGCTCATCGTTGCCGCGGCCGCCTTCCTCATCCCGTTGATCCTGCGGCTTCGCGGCAGGGGACAGGTACTGTCGCAGCTGGCGGCAAACGAAGACTAAAATAAGAAGACGACCCACCCCCTCCTCGAGGCTGGCCATGGAGACATGCGCTGGCCTCCCGTTTTTTGCATGGCTGAGGTGATTTTCTGAGCATTGTGGAGGCATATGCGCGATGCCATCTATGAGCAGTCAATCGTAGAGCAAGAGGAAAAGGACAATGTCCGCACTCCGCAATTCAGTCCGTACTGGCTTCCTTGGCCGCGCATTCGCCCTCCTTGGGGCTGCAAACGCCGTCAGCGCTGCTGTCGAAGCAGGTCGCCGTCCGCGCGCCAACGACCTCACCACACTCGGTATCGACCCGACCTCCTTCGATCAGGTCTCCCGCTAAGACCTCCAAGTCATGCATGAATGAATTAGCCCGCAACCGGATGGTCGCGGGCTTTATTTTTATCTGCAAGAGTGTCGCACACTGCGGCTTCTTGCATCGTCAGGCGTGAAGTTCCTCCTGCCGGGCGACGTGACCCTCCACCTTTTCGCGCCTGTTGTGGCGGATGGATGACCAGAGGGACAGGCCGATCAGCGCAGCGCCGCCGAGGCCGGTGATGACTTCGGGGATGTGCACCAGCGTCTGCACATACATGATCACCGAGAGGATCAGGATGGCGTAGAAGGCGCCGTGCTCGAGATAGCGGTATTCGGCAAGCGTTCCCTTCTCCACCAGCATGATCGTCATCGAGCGCACGTACATGGCGCCGATGCCGAGGCCGATCGCGATGACGAAGAGGTTCTGCGTCAGCGCGAAGGCGCCGATGACGCCGTCGAAGGAGAAGCTCGCATCCAGCACCTCCAGATAGATGAAGGCGCCGAGGCCACCCTTGGCGGCAGCACTCATCGTCTGCTGCGAAGCATCGAGCAATCCGCCGACCACCTCGACCGCGAGGAAGGTGAGCAGGCCGTAGATGGCGCAATGGACGAAGACGGTGGCCTCCTCGCCGCCGATCAGCCAGGAAAAGACCAGCATCAGCGCCAGCACGAAGGCGATCTCGATACCCTTGATGGTGGCGGAGCGCGCCATCATTTTTTCGAGGCCGCCGATCCAGTGAACTTGCTTCTCGTGATTGAAGAAGTAGTTGAGGCCGACCATCATCAGGAAAGTGCCGCCGAAGGCTGCGATCGGCAGATGTGCGTCGTTCATGATGCGGGCATATTCCGCCGGCTCGCGGGCGGCAAGCACCAGAGCGTCCCAGGGGCCGATCTGTGCCGCGATCGCGACGATTGCCAGCGGGAAGACGATGCGCATGCCGAAGACGGCGATGACGATGCCCCAGGTGAGGAAGCGCTTCTGCCAGACCGGCGTCATCTCCTTCAGCTTGTTGGCGTTGACGATGGCATTGTCGAAGGAAAGTGAGATCTCCAGCACCGCAAGCACCGTGCAGATGAAGAAGACGGTCGCCATGCCGCCGATCGTGCCGGTCGTCTGCCAGCCGAGTACGGCGCCGAGAACGAGGCCGAGGGCGGTGACGATGAAAGCCCAGCGGAAATAGCCGAGCGAGGATTTAGGGGTCTGAGGTTGATTCATGGCCGCACCTCGCGGCCGCAAATCGTGTTGAAGAGAGTGGATATATTGGAGAAACGCGGCACGCCACAACGGGCACGCGGGTCAGGCATGGTGAGCTTGGTCATCGATGAAAAATCCGCCGGCTAAGCTGCAGGCGGTACCGACATCACGAGAGCGCCGTAAAAACTCTCGCCAGAGGGGCCCGGCACCAAAGTTCCCCCGTCAGCCGATGTCTGGAAGGCTGCGGGATAGGCTCTAGGTAATGGGCTTCCCGGGCCAGTCAAGGCCGACAGGCATGCCGAGATTGGGTAATTTTTTTGGAACCATCCTGATGCCCGCCCGTTAGGCACTGTTGAGCTTAAAAAAGGAGGCCGATGATGCACACTTCGACCCATGTTCCCGATAAACGCACGGAGGCATCCGACCGCATGAAGCGGGCGAAGCCAAACCGCATGCAGAAGGCGCAGGTGCTGCCGCCGCATCATGTCGATCTGACGCTGACGCCCGGTGTCTATCACGACATTCACGTGCCGGCCCATGTTACCGGTGCCGATCTTTCCAAGGGTGGTCTCGACATTAAAGGCCCCGATGTGAAAGCCAATGCAGAGACCAAGAAATAACGGCTATTCCGGAAGCCTCTTTGGGGCGCTGACGGTAGATTTGAAACAGGGTGAGAAACATATGACGATCAACTTTGTGCCCCGCGAGATCTTCATCCGGCACGAAAATGAATGGCAGGCTGTCCGCGAGGCGGCGGACGAGCACATCAATATCGGCAAACGGCAGAAGCCGCTCGCGTCCATCGGCGGCACGGCGTCGGTTGGGAAAAACGATGCTTCGGCCGCGCGCTCCGAATGACCAACGGACGGTCACGCTGACATTAGCGACATTAGCGCCCGGCATGATGCCGGGCAGTCGCGTGCCTCACGCTCGAAGCCGATCAGGCCGCCGCAGACGATAGCGCCGAAGAACCGGGCGAAGATGACGGGATAGTGGATGCGCGACGCCGGCATCATGTCGGCGATGATGCGATCCATGGATTTTTCCCTCGGAACAGATGAAATTTTCGCTGGCTAATGTCTGAGCGCGGAATTTGTTCAGCTTTTTCCCCTCATGCGTTTCGGCAGCCGCGTTGGCCCCACCGATGCACCTAGGCGTTTTCATGTCATTCGAGGGAAAGATCGGCGAGCCAGGCATCATCCTGTCGCCGCGCCAACCTTTCGGAAAGGATTGGGCAGCGATAATCCCGGCCTCACGGGAATCGGACAGATGGCCAAGACAGCGACACGCGGCCGCCGCAAGGCGCCGGCGAGAGGAAAGAGCAAAGCGCGCAGCAGCGGTGGCGGATTGCTGCCCTGGGCGGTGATCGGCATTGCCGCGATCGGCGGCATCGTCGCCCACGACCATTGGAAGAGCATCCAGCCGATGCTTGCAAGGCAATCGGCATCGATCACGCGGGAAACGGCGGAGCCGAGGCCTGTCGTCAGGAAGGACGTGCCGCCGAAGCAGGTGGCGCTTGCCGCCCCCACGCCGAAAGCCGCAGCGTCGGTGCCTCAGTCGCAGATGCTGCCGCCGGCCGCGATCCCGACGCCGATGATCCAGCCGATAAAGGCAGTGCCGTCCCCGGCCTCCCCTGCCGTTTCGGAAACCGGGACAGTCGCCTTCGGCTATTGCGGCCAGGGCGCCCATATCAATTGCGTCGGCGACGGCGGCGTCTTCTGGTACAAGGGCGAAAAGATCGTGATCGCCGACATGGCAAGCCCGGTGGTCGATCAGGCGCGCTGTGACGGCGAGCGCCGGGTGGCCTTTGCCGCCAAGTCGCGGCTGCTGGCGCTTCTGAACGCCGGACCCTTCACCATGAACGCTGCGGGCAAGAGCGAGCCCTCAGGCGTGCCGCGCGTCGTCTCGCGCGACGGGCGCTCTTTTGGTGCGCAGCTGATCAACGAGGGCTTGGCACGCAAGCCCGGGGCTGCCGGCAGCGCCTGGTGCGCCTGACGGCTACTGCATAATTCCTTAAATCGGAATCGATGTAAAACCGCTGCGCACTTTTGCTGGAATTGCTCGGGCTACTTACCCTTTTTCACCAGCTTGCCGCCGGTGCGGAAGCTGCCGGTGAAGGAGGAATCCTTGCTTTCGGCGGTGCATTCGATCGCGATCGGCTTGCCGGCATAGGGATTGCCGAAGGTGCAGAAGCCGGCAACCTTGACCTCCCCGGTCATCTTGTTGCCGACGCCCGTGGTGACGAGGCTGAGCGGCAGGCGGGCATTGCCGTTGGAGGCGGGCTTGATGCCGCTGCCGTCGCCCTGGAAGCCGAGCGCCTTGCCGTCTGAAGTGAAGATGAAGGTCACCAAGCCATTGGCCAGCGTGACGCTGGCAAGCTCGTTCTTGCAGCCCTTGGTGGCGTCGAATTTGGCGACGACCAGCTTGGCGCATTTGCCGGAAAGCGTAATGACGCCGGGTGCACCGGGAAAGGTCTCGGCGGGTGCGGCCGGCGCTGCAGAGGCCGGCACGGCGAGGACGGCAGAAAAAATTGCGGCGGCTGCCGGTGCGAAAAGTCTCATTGTCTGTCTCAACCCCATCTGTCTGCGACGGCGAATCGGCCATGCGCTGGATGGTCAGGCAATGGCACGGTTCTGTGACTTATTTTGGTCTTGCCCGGCGTCGAACGGATGTCGAACAGGGCGTTAGGAACTTTTGAAGTCGTCCCAGAGGATTGCTGCCCCGGCCGCGAATATGGTGATCGGAATCAGCCAAAACTTGATGCTGACGGGTTCGATGACATGAAACTGCATATATCCGAAACCGAAGAGGCCAGCCCCAACCAGGGCGAGGCCGAGGATTATGGATATCGCTTTGCGCGTCCGCGTCCTTTGCGTCATTCATCCCCCTATCTCCCACGTGTGGGGCTATCCTACAGCCATTGAAATCCTGTCCGGATCATGGTCGCCGACCAATCACGTGCAAGCCCTCGCTCCGCAAAGTGCCGGATCTGGAGCACGTGCCAGGCTCAGGAATCAAAAAATCCCCAAGGGGGGATTTATCAACGATGTCAGGGAGATCGGATGGTGGGCGTGACAGGGATTGAACCTGTGACCCCTACGATGTCAACGTAGTGCTCTCCCGCTGAGCTACACGCCCATCCGATGGCGGCGCATAGATCACAAAACCTTCGGAGCCGTCAATAGGCTTTTTTCAGTTTTGTGACGCGCCGCTCGTCACGCCTTATGCGGCAAGCATTTTGTTGACCTCATCGACGAGGTCGCGCAGGTGGAAAGGCTTGGAAAGGACCTTGGCATCCTTCGGCGCCTTCGAATCAGGGTTCAGCGCCACGGCGGCAAAACCGGTGATGAACATTACCTTCAGGTCGGGGTCGAGTTCGGTGGCGCGGCGCGCCAGCTCGATGCCGTCCATCTCGGGCATGACGATATCGGTCAGCAGCAGGGAAAACGGCTCCTCGCGCAGCCGGTCATAGGCGCTGGCGCCATTGTCGTAGGAAAGGACCTTGTAGCCGGCCTTTTCGAGCGCTTTCACCAGGAAGCGGCGCATGTCATTGTCGTCTTCGGCGAGAAGTATCTTCTGAGTCATCAATCCAGACCGCGATCCATAAGTTTTTGGTGGGCTACCAGCCGTTTACACTAGTCTTTACCCGGTAAACAACCGGTGAATTGCCTGTGCCTGACCGCCATCCCTTCTACATAGTATGGACTTGCGGCCGGGCAACTGGCAACATGGGCAAAGCAGTCAGTTCATGACATGGTAAAGAGGGCCGAAAGTGCCGGAAATACGCGAGTACGAGCTTTTTGAGGTCCATGAGCCCGTGTCGCAGACCATTCCCTTCGTCTACAACTCCCCCCATAGCGGCCGTATTTATCCACCGGAATTTATTGCCCAGTCCAGGCTGGAGGGCATCGCCATCCGCCGTTCCGAGGATCACTATGTGGACGAGCTCTTCGGCTCGGCCGTCGCACTCGGCGCGCCGCTCCTGGYGGCCAACTTCCCGCGCGCCTATCTCGACGTCAATCGCGAGCCCTACGAGCTCGATCCGCGGATGTTCGACGGGCTGCTGCCGCCCTATGCCAATGTCAATTCGCTCAGGGTCGCCGGCGGGCTCGGCACCATTCCGCGCATCGTCGCCGAGAACATGGAGATCTATGCGCGGCGCCTGCCGGTGCAGGAGGGGCTCGACCGTGTCGAAGCGGTCTACAAGCCCTATCATGCGGCGCTTCGCCGGCTGATTGCGCGAACGCATGTGCAGTTCGGCTTCGGCGTGCTGATCGACTGCCACTCGATGCCCGGCAATGTGCGCGTCGCCGGCAGCACTTCGCGACCTGATTTCATCATTGGTGATCGCTACGGCACCAGCGCTTCGGCCGAGCTTTCGCGCGCAGCCATCGCCATCCTCGAGGAAATGGGTTTTGCTGCGATCCGCAACAAGCCCTATGCTGGCGGCTTCATCACCGAACATTACGGCCGGCCTTCGCGCGGCCTGCACGCGCTGCAGATCGAGGTGAACCGGGCGATCTATGTCGATGAGCTGACGCTGGAGAAACGCGAAGATTTCGCCGGGGTGGCTGATGCCGTCACGGACTTCATGCAGCAGATGGCGGAATACGTCGAGAAATTTGCCGGAGATCGGGCGCTGGCCGCCGAATAGATCTCTTTTCGATGTCGCTGACGTCTGACCTTCGTCTTCCCAGCCAAAAAAAACCGCGCTTGTGAGCGCGGCTAAGTCTAGGGAGGAAACACCCAAGGAGGGTATTTACAGTCAGAAGACTGTATGAAGACGCTACTATTGCATTGCACAAATGTCAAGCAATATATTGCGCTGCGATATCTTTGGGCAGTTAGAGCCAAATTGCCTGCTGCGTTTGCATTCCCGTTGTTTTTCGCTATGAAAAGCGCCATTCCCGCCAGCCAAACGGATCCATCATGTTTCCTGACCGTTCGTTCTTCAACCGCCTGGCGGAGGCCGCCCGAGCCGAGACGCTTCCGCGCTTCCGCTCCGGCCTCGATGTCACGAACAAGCTTTCCTCCGGTTTTGATCCGGTAACGGAGGGCGACCGGGCGGCCGAGCTCGCCATCCGGGCGCTGATCGAGGAGAATTTCCCCGGCCACGGCATTCTCGGCGAGGAACATGGCGATGTCGGGCTCGACCGCGAATATGTCTGGGTGATCGATCCGATCGACGGCACGCGCGCCTTTATATCCGGTGTGCCGGTGTGGGGAACGCTGATCGGCCTGCAAAAAGACGGCCGGGCGATCATGGGCATGATCGAACAGCCCTTTACCGGCGAACGTTATTTCGCCGACCAGAATGGCTCGATCTATACTGGGCCTGAAGGCGAACGGCGGCTGGCGACGCGCCAATGCGACGCGCTGTCGAACGCCATCCTGTTCACCACCTCGCCGCATCTCTTTGCCGGCGAGGAGATGGAGAAATACCGCGAGATCGAAGGCCAGGTGCGGCTCTTCCGCTACGGCTGCGACTGCTATGCCTATGCGCTGCTTGCCGCCGGCCATATCGATCTCGTCATCGAAAACAGCCTGAAGCCCTATGATGTCGGCGGCATCATTCCCGTCATCGAGCGAGCGGGCGGCATCATCACCACCTGGGACGGCGGACGGCCGGAAAACGGCGGCTCGATCATCGCTGCCGGCAGCCGGGCGGTCTACGAACAGGCGATCGCCATCCTGCAGCGCTGATCCCAGGGTCAGCAGCGCTGATCCCGATCAGTTGCGCTGGCCTGGTCACGTGCCGAGGGCGGCGACGTCCTGGTTTTCTTCGGCATCGCTGCCGGGAATGAAGGCGTGGAAGGCGGCAAGGGCGGCGGCGCGGTAGATATCCCGTTCCTGGAAGATCTCGTGGCGGGCGCCGTTGATCGGCACCAGCTGACCGGCGCGGAAATAACGCGAGAGCCGCTCCTGCGCCGTGTAGGGCACCACACCGTCACGCGTCGGGGCAATGATGACGGTCGGGATGGTGATCGAGAAGAGATGGTAGGGCGAGGTAACCCGGTCCATCGTGCGAAAGGCCTCGGTCAGCCAGCGGGCTGTGGGTGGCCCGAGTGTCAGCTCCGGATGGGCTTTCATCATCGCGACATTGCGCTCGAAGCGGTGCTCGTCCGAGGTCAGCGGATTGTCGCGGAAATCCGACTCCTTCAGTTTCGAGGTCAGCGGCAGGAAGCCTAGGCCGACGGCGTTCAGCGTGCCGGCAAGGGTGCGAATGACGCGGGGCGAAGCCGCCTGGCCGGTCAGGCCGATGAAGGGCGCCGACAGCACCATGCGATCGATACGGGTGGTGAGATAGGGGGCGGCCGAGAGCGCGATCAGGCCGCCTGTGGAATGCGCGAGCAAGTAGAAAGGCAGGCGGGTATCCRGCAGCACCACCTTTTCGAGGAAGGTGTCGAGATCGCGCTCGTAATCGACGAAGCGGCGGATGTGGCCGTGGTTGCGGCGTTTCAGGAGCCGCTGCGAGCCGCCCTGGCCGCGCATGTCGAAGGTCGCGACCCAGAGACCCCTGGCCGTCAGGTCGCGGATCGTCTCGAAATATTTCTCGATATATTCGTTTCGGCCGTGCAGGATGACGACGGTGCCCTTGGCAATCTGGCCGCTAGAGCGGAAGACGGCGTAACGCAGTTGGTGGCCGTCATGGGTTTCGAAGAACCCCTCCGTGCGGTTTTCCGGAGCGGGATTGTCGGGCGTCGAATAGAGAACCTGATCCATGACTTTGCCAATGCGCCGCTGCTGACTGCTTCCACCGTCAGGGATAGCGCATGGCATCCGGCTTGGAAAGCGGTGCGGCCGCAAGGCCAACCGCATAATTCCTTCAATCGGCATCGATTGAAGGATAAAATTATTCAGCATTTCAAAGTGTTACAGCGCCCTTTGCGCGTCTTTTCGGACGCGCGGCGCTGTCGTGCGGGAAAAGGGCCGGCAGGAGCATGAGGGTGCTCGCGGCCGGCCGAAGTTGAGACTGAAGAAGAAGGGACGATGCACTTCAGCCATCGGGACCAGATTCACCCGACGCCGAAATTTCTAKGCGAATGCGCCTGAACGCGCTCCGAACCGGTCGTTCATGCGCGGTTCACGGGCCGATCAAGGCGATTCCGGAAAGGTCTTGAACTCGTCAAATCCCATCACCATCTCCTTTCTGCGGGTGCCGGAAAGGGCCCGCGCAACCGTCCCGAGGCCGCCAAAGATGGGGTTTCAGGGGCATTTCATCGCAACACGTCGCTTCCACAGGAGGACATCATGCGTCACGTAGACTTCTCTCCCCTTTATCGTTCGACCGTCGGTTTCGACCGGCTCTTCACCATGCTCGACAGCCTTGCCCAGCCGGAGCAGGCGCAGACCTATCCGCCCTATAATATCGAGCGCACCGGTGAAAACACCTATCGCATCACCATGGCCGTTGCCGGTTTCGACGAGACCGAACTTTCGATCGAAGCCCATGCCCATGTCCTGTCCGTGAAGGGTGAAAAGAACGAGGAACCTGCCGAAAGCGGCGAATTCCTCTACCGCGGCATTGCCAAGCGCGCCTTCGAGCGCCGCTTCCAGCTTGCCGACCATGTCGAGGTGACCGCTGCTTCGCTGAAGAACGGCCTGCTGCACATCGACCTTCTGCGCAATATTCCCGAGGCCATGAAGCCCCGCAAGATTACGATTGCTGCAGAACCGGTCGAGGCTCCGAAGGCCATCGAAGCGCAGATCATCAACGGCTGATCAGATCTTTATCGATGAAACGAACGGCGCTCCATCGGGGCGCCGTTTTTCGTTGCCGCTTGGCGCGACATGCTTCATGCCGGGCTGGCGGCTTCGTCGATTTCCTTGTCCGTTGCGCGGCGGGCCGCGGCGGCGGCGTATTTCTGGGCGATGACGGCGCAGACCATCAGCTGGATCTGGTGGAACAGCATCAGCGGCAGCACGATCGCGCCGATCGACTGGCCGGCGAAGATGACGTTCGCCATCGGTACGCCGCTTGCGAGGCTCTTCTTCGAGCCGCAGAAGGTGATGGTGATCTCGTCGGCCTTGTTGAAGCCCAGCCAACGGCTGCCGAACATCGTCAGCACCAGGACAATTGCCAGCAAGACCACGTCGGCGACGATGACGACGGCGATATCGGCGATCGAGAAGGTGTGCCACAGGCCCTCGACCACAGCCGTGCTGAAGGCGAGATAGACGACCATCAGGATCGAGCCGCGGTCGACAGGCATCAGGATCTTCTTCTTGGCGCGAATCCAGTCGCCGATCCAGGGCTGCAGAATCTGGCCGACGATGAAGGGGGCAAGCAGCTGCAGCAGGATCTGCTCCAATGCGTCGAAGGAGAAGCCGCCGTGGCCGCCGACGGAAAACAGCAGGCCGACGAGCAGCGGTGTCAGGAACATGCCGAAGATGTTGGACGCCGAGGCCGAGCAGATGGCGGCCGGCACGTTGCCGCCCGCCATCGAGGTGAAGGCGATCGACGACTGCACCGTCGATGGCAGCACGCAGAGGAAGAGGATGCCGAGATAAAGCGGCTGCGGCAGGATCGTGTCGGGGATCAGTCCGAGCGCCATGCCAAGCAGCGGGAAGATGCCGAAGGTCGTCAGCAGGATGACGAGATGCAGGCGCCAGTGCAGCAGGCCTGATATGACGACGTCGCGCGACAGGCGGGCGCCGTGCAGGAAAAACAGCAGCGCGATGGCAAGGTCGGTGGCGATACCGAAATAATCCGCGAATGTGCCGCGCGCCGGCAGCAACGAGGCAAGGATGACGGTGCAGACAAGCAGGATGGTGAATGTATCGGGCAGAAAGCGGCGCATGGCGATCTCGCGGCGTGATAAAACAGTCATTRTTCTGTCGTCCATTATGATCCAGGATGCAAGGAATTACAGTTATCGAGAAACCGGATCATGCTGGACCTTTCGCAATTGCGCAGTTTCGTTGCTGTCGAACAGATGGGCAGTTTCACGCTCGCGGCAGAGAGGCTCGGCCTCGGTCAGTCGACCGTCAGCCAGCACATCCAGCGGCTGGAGACGGCACTCGGGCGCAAGCTGCTGGCGCGCGACACGCATAAGGTGATGTTGACCGGCGATGGCGAGGCGCTGCTGTCGCATGCGCGCGCCATGCTTTCGATCGAGGGGCAGGTACAGTCATTATTTAAGAGCCACAGCCTGCGCGGCAGCCTGCGGCTCGGCGTGTCGGAGGATTTCGTCACCAGCCAGCTGCCGGCGGTGCTCGAGGATTTCGTTCGTTCGCACCCCTCCGTCGACCTCGAGCTGACAGTGGCGCTTTCCGGCGTCCTTTACGAGATGCAGGACAATGGCGAGATCGATCTGGTGCTCGCCAAGCGCCGGCTCGGCGATGCGCGCGGAAAGCTCGTCTATCGCGAGCCGCTCGTCTGGCTGGCGCGCGATCCCGACCGTGTTCTTGCCTCCGGCCCTTTGCCGCTGATCGCCTTTCCGCCGCCGAGCGTCACGCGGGTGATCGCGCTCGAGGCTCTCGGGCGAAACGGGGTGCCGTGGAGGATCGTCTGTACCTGCGGCAGCCTGAGCGGGTTGACGGCAGCGGCGCGGGCCGGGATGGGCGTGCTGGTGCAGCCGCGCAGCATGGCGCCCTCAGGGCTGAAGGAAATCGCTGCGGGAAGACTTCCGGTGCTGGAGGATGTGGAATTCGTGCTGGTTCCGCGCAAGGGCGCGGATCAGGCGCTGGTTTCAGCACTGTCGGAGGATATTCTGCAAAAGGTGAGGGGATTGAGGTCGGCGTGAGTCCTTGCCCGCCACCGAAGGGCCTGCCGGGCGCAAGCCTTTCGGGCAGGCGATCAGGCGGCCAGGTACTTCAAGAAGCCATCGACATCCGCTTCGGTCGTCGCGAAGCTGGTGACGAGGCGGATCAGGGTTTCGCTTTCGGAAACGAGTTCGGGCGTTGCCGCCGGGACCGGCCATTCGTAAAATTTCGCGCCCTTTTCCTCCGCAATTTTTGCGGCACTCTTGCTGACGACGGCAAAGACTTCGTTGGACGCGGTCGGCCAGGCGAGGCGGGCGGAATTGCTCGTGCCGATGCCGGCGCGCAGCCGGTCGGCCATGCCGTTTGAAAGACGGGCGAGATCGAGCCAGAGGCCGTTTTCGAAATAGGCGTCGAACTGGGCGGCGATGAAACGCGACTTGGAGAAGAGCTGGGCGGCGCGCTTGCGGATGAAGGGCATTTCCCGGGCCTGATCCGGATTGAAGAAGACGATTGCTTCCGCACACCAGCAGCCGTTCTTGGTGCCGCCGAAGGACAGCATGTCGACGCCGCGCTTCCAGGTCATTTCGGCCGGGGTGGCGCCGAGTGCGACCAGCGCGTTGGCGAAGCGGGCGCCATCCATGTGGAGCGGCAGATTGCGCTTTCTGGCGATGGCGGCGATCTCCCCGATCTCCGGCAAGGAATAGACGGTGCCGATCTCGGTGGTCTGGGAGATGGTCACAGCGCTGGCGCGGCCGTGACGGACGGCATCCTCGGGAAAGCTTGCGATCTTCGCCGAGAGCTTTGCCGGGTCGATCTTGCCGGCTTCGCCGTCAACGGCAACCAGGCGGGCGGAGCCGGAGAAAAATTCCGGCGCGCCGCATTCATCCCGGATCACATGGGCCTCCGAATGGCAGAAGGTGATGCCGCCGGGGCGCTGGACGCTTGCCAGCGACAGCGAGTTGGCGGCCGTGCCGGTGGCGACGAAGAAGATCGAAACCTCACGCTCGAAGATCTCGGAAAAACGGGCTTCGACCTTTCTGTCGAGATCGCCGGCGCCATAGGCGGCGGCAAAGCCGGTCGATTCCGTCAGCAGACGTTCGGCAATGGATTTGTGGGCGCCGGCCCAATTATCGGAAGCAAAGAACATGTAGGGAAACCGTTGGAAAGGAAGGGGTTGGCAAGTCCGCAGCGGACATTACGCCAAAGCTTCACAGGATCAAGGTTGTCGCCCGCGACACATCACGGAAATTGAACTACGCAATTAATAAACAAAATAATACGTAACAACGTAATTTTCTTTCGTCATCGCCACTGCGTAGGCAATCTTCCGTCGCAAATTGACGTTTTTTGACGGAGCGCTCTTGCAGAGCCGGATGCTTTCTGGCATAGAACTGATGAATTAGGACAGTGTTGCTGTCCTATTTTGGCCTTTATGACCGAAGAGGCGCCGAAAGCCCTGGAACAGACCGGCTTTCACGCTATAGTTCTTCCGAGCGTCAAGCCTCAAGGGCGGCGCGCGGAGGCGAATGGCAGGCGCGGAACGCGACGGTTTGCTTTCCTTTAAAGCAGATGTCTGCGGCCGATCTTCACAATGCAACAGCGCTGTCATGCGCCGAACCTATCTTCGGGTTGCGGCGCGGGACGAAAAGCCGCCCGCGGCCCCGCGGGCTTCGACAGGAGGAAAGATGATGACGAAGACGCCATCCATGGAAGTTGACCGGTTTGCTGCTGCAGAGCTGCGCGCGACGGCCAATATGTCCAAATTCGCCTCCGGCCTGCCGAAGAAACAGGGCCTCTACGATCCGCGCAACGAACATGATGCGTGTGGCGTCGGCTTCGTCGCGCATATGAAGGGCCAGAAGTCACACCAGATCGTCAAGGATGGCCTTTTCATCCTCGAAAACCTGACGCATCGCGGCGCCGTCGGCGCCGATCCGCTGATGGGTGACGGCGCAGGCATTCTGGTGCAGATCCCCGACCGTTTCTTCCGCGAGGAGATGGCCGAGCAAGGCATCACCCTGCCGCCGGTCGGCGAATACGGCGTCGGCCATATCTTCATGCCGCGCGATGAAAAGCAGATCGAGCACTTCAAGAAGGTGATCAAGGACGTCATCACCGAGGAAGGTCAGGTCTTCATCGGCTTCCGCGACGTGCCGGTCGACAATTCCTCGCTCTCCAAGGCGCCGGCCATTGCCGCAACCGAGCCGCATCATGTGCAGGTCTTCATCGGCGCCGGCGAGGATGCCGAAAACAACGACGAGTTCGAGCGTCGGCTGTTCACGCTGCGCAAGGTGATCTCCAACCGCATCTATGACGAGTTCGACGGCGAGGAGAGCAATTTCTATCCGGTATCGCTGTCGTCGGCGACGGTGGTCTACAAGGGCATGTTCCTGGCCTATCAGGTCGGCGTCTATTACAAGGACCTGTCGGATCCGCGTTTCGAAAGCGCGGTCGCCCTGGTGCACCAGCGCTTCTCGACCAACACCTTCCCGTCGTGGAAGCTGGCGCATCCCTATCGCATGGTCGCCCATAATGGCGAGATCAACACGCTGCGCGGCAACGTCAACTGGATGGCGGCGCGCCAGGCGTCGGTCTCCTCGCCGCTGTTCGGCGAGGACATCTCCAAGCTCTGGCCGATCTCCTACGAGGGGCAGTCGGACACCGCGTGCTTCGACAATGCGCTCGAATTCCTGGTTCGCGGCGGTTATTCGATGGCGCATGCGGTAATGATGCTGATCCCGGAAGCCTGGGCCGGCAACCAGTCGATGGCCGCCGAACGCAAGGCTTTCTACGAATATCATGCGGCGCTGATGGAGCCCTGGGACGGGCCGGCCGCGGTCGCCTTCACCGACGGCAAGCAGATCGGCGCGACCCTCGACCGCAACGGCCTGCGGCCGGCGCGTTATCTCGTCACCAATGACGATCGCGTCATCATGGCGTCCGAAGCCGGCGTGCTGCCGGTTCCGGAAGAGATCATCATCCAGAAGTGGCGGCTGCAGCCGGGCAAGATGCTGCTGATCGACATGGAAGAAGGCCGTATCATCTCCGACGACGAGGTGAAGTCGCAGCTGGCGACGGCGCATCCCTATCGCAGCTGGCTCAACCGCACGCAGCTCATCCTCGAAGACCTGAAGCCGGTGGAACCGCGGGCGCTGCGCCGCGACGTGTCGCTACTCGACCGCCAGCAGGCATTCGGCTACACGCTCGAGGATACACGCATCCTGATGTCGCCGATGGCGACGACGGGCCAGGAGGCGATCGGTTCGATGGGCACGGATACGCCGATCTCGGCGATGTCGGAAAAGTCGAAGCTGCTCTACACCTATTTCAAGCAGAACTTCGCGCAGGTGACCAACCCGCCGATCGATCCGATCCGCGAGGAACTGGTGATGAGCCTGGTTTCCTTCATCGGGCCGCGGCCGAACATTCTCGACCATGAGGGGGCGGCCAACGCCAAGCGGCTCGAAGTGCGCCAGCCGATCCTGACCAATGGCGATCTCGAAAAGATCCGCTCGATCGGCCATACGGAAGACCGTTTCGACACCAAGACGCTCGATTTCACTTATGATATCGAGCGCGGCGCCGAAGGCATGCCCGAGATGCTCGACCGGCTCTGCGAGCGCGCGGAAGCGGCCGTTAAGGGCGGCTATAACATCATCGTGCTCTCCGACCGCCAGATCGGGCCGGACCGGATCGCCATTCCTGCACTGCTGGCGACGGCTGCCGTGCACCATCATCTGATCCGCAAGGGGCTTCGCACCTCGGTCGGTCTCGTCGTCGAGACCGGAGAGCCGCGCGAGGTCCATCATTTCTGCCTGCTCGCCGGCTACGGCGCCGAGGCGATCAACCCTTATCTTGCCTTCGACACGTTGCTCGACATGCATGCCAAGGGCGAATTCCCGAAGGAAGTGGATGCTTCCGAAGTCGTCTACCGCTACATCAAGGCAGTCGGCAAAGGCATCCTCAAGGTCATGTCGAAGATGGGCATCTCGACCTACCAGTCCTATTGCGGCGCGCAGATCTTCGATGCGATCGGCCTGCAGTCGGAACTGATCGACAAGTATTTCTTCGGAACCGCGACGATGATCGAAGGCGTCGGCCTCGAGGCGATCGCCGCAGAAACCGTCGCCCGCCATAACGCGGCCTTCGGTACCGATCCGCTTCTTGCCACGACGCTCGACATCGGCGGCGAATATGCCTACCGCATGCGCGGCGAAAGCCATGCCTGGACGCCGGATGCGGTCGCGGCCCTTCAGCATGCCGTGCGCGGCAATGCCGAGGACCGTTACCAGGAATTCGCCGAGATGGTGAACAACTCGACGCTGCGGATGAACACGATCCGCGGGCTGTTCAAGATGAAGAGCGCCGAAGCGCTTGGCCGCAAGCCAGTATCGGTCGACCAGGTCGAACCGGCGGCCGATATCGTCAAGCGGTTCTCGACGGGCGCAATGTCCTTCGGCTCGATCTCCAGAGAGGCGCATACGACGCTGGCGATCGCCATGAACCGGATCGGCGGCAAGTCGAACACCGGCGAAGGTGGTGAGGAATCCGACCGCTACATGCCGCTGGCCGATGGTTCGATGAACCCGGAACGCTCGGCGATCAAGCAGATCGCCTCGGGCCGCTTCGGCGTCACCACCGAATATCTCGTCAATGCCGACATGCTGCAGATCAAGGTGGCGCAAGGCGCCAAGCCGGGCGAAGGCGGCCAGCTGCCCGGTCACAAGGTCGATGCGACCGTTGCCAAGACTCGCCACTCGACGCCGGGTGTCGGCCTGATTTCGCCGCCGCCGCACCACGACATTTATTCGATCGAAGATCTGGCGCAGCTGATCTACGATCTGAAGAACGTCAACCCGACCGCCGATGTTTCGGTCAAGCTCGTCTCGGAAGTCGGCGTCGGCACGGTTGCCGCCGGTGTCGCCAAGGCACGCGCCGACCATATCACGGTCGCCGGCTTTGACGGCGGCACGGGTGCGTCACCGCTGACGTCGCTGAAACATGCCGGCAGCCCCTGGGAGATCGGCCTTGCCGAGACACAGCAGACGCTGGTGCTGAACGGCTTGCGCTCGCGCGTCGCCCTTCAGGTGGACGGTGGGCTGAAGACCGGCCGCGACGTCATTATCGGGGCGCTGCTTGGAGCCGACGAGTTCGGCTTTGCCACCGCGCCGCTGATTGCCGCCGGCTGCATCATGATGCGCAAATGCCATCTCAACACCTGTCCGGTGGGTGTGGCGACCCAGGATCCGGTGCTGCGCAAGCGCTTCAAGGGCGCGCCGGAGCACGTCATCAACTATTTCTTCTTCGTCGCCAACGAAGTGCGCGAAATCCTCGCCTCGCTGGGCTTCACCCGGCTCGACGAGATCATCGGCGCCTCGGAGCTTCTGGAGAAGGACGAGATGCTGAACCACTGGAAGGCCAAGGGCCTCGATTTCAGCCGTATCTTCCACAAGGTCGACGCTCCCAAGGAAGAGACCTTCTGGACGAGCCGGCAGAAGCACCCGATCGACGACATTCTCGACCGCGTGCTGATCGAACAGGCGCAGCCGGCACTGACGGCCAAGACACCCGTTGCCTTCGAGGTCGGCATCAAGAACGTCGACCGTTCGGTGGGCGCGATGCTTTCCGGCGAGGTCGCCAAGCGCTACCGCCATCGCGGGCTGAAGGAAGACACGATCAATGTGACGCTTCGCGGCACGGCGGGGCAGAGCTTCGGCGCCTTCCTGGCGCGCGGGGTCACTTTCAACCTGATCGGCGACGGCAACGACTATGTCGGCAAGGGCCTTTCGGGCGGCAAGATCATCATCCGGCCGCCGGAGAATTCGAGGATCGTGGCCGAGGACTCGATCATCGTCGGTAACACCGTGCTTTATGGTGCGACCGAGGGCGAATGCTATTTCCGCGGTGTGGCGGGCGAACGTTTCGCCGTGCGCAATTCGGGCGCGATCGCCATCGTCGAGGGTGTCGGCGACCATGGCTGCGAATACATGACCGGCGGGGTCGTCGTCGTGCTCGGCGCCACGGGCCGCAACTTTGCGGCCGGCATGTCCGGCGGTGTCGCCTACGTGCTCGATGAGACCGGCGATTTCGCCAGCCGCTGCAATATGGCGATGGTCGAGCTCGAGCCGGTGCCCGAGGAAGATGACATGCTGGAGAAGCTGCACCATCACGGCGGTGACCTCATGCACAAGGGACGCGTCGACGTCTCTGGCGACATGACGCGCCATGACGAGGAGCGCCTCTACCAGCTGATCTCCAACCATCTGCACTATACGGGCTCGGCCCGCGCCACTGAGATTCTCGACAACTGGGCCGACTATCGTCCGAAGTTCCGCAAGGTCATGCCGGTCGAATACCGTCGGGCGCTCGAGGAAATGGAGCGCAGCCGGATGGGCATCGCCGCGGAATGAATTGCACCGGGACATCCGTCACCTGCTGACTGCTGGTGACGGATGACGAAAATATCTCAATGACCCGTGACGATCACGCCGATGGCCAAGGCAGTTCAGATCGCACGGATGTCTTGCAGGGGATATGGTCCAATGACGGTCAAGACAAGCAACTTGCCCCGGGTACCGGGACTGACGATAGACAGATTGGCTGCGGTGAGGCGGTCATGAGGGTAAGGGACGAAAACATGGGTAAGGTAACAGGGTTTCTGGAAATCGACCGGCAGGTGGCGAAGTACCAGCCGGCGTCGGATCGTATCCGCCATTTCCGCGAGTTCACGATCCCGATGTCGGACCCGGAAGTGCAGAAACAGGCCGCGCGCTGCATGGACTGTGGCATCCCCTATTGCCACGGCCCGACCGGCTGCCCTGTTCACAACCAGATTCCCGATTGGAACGACCTCGTCTACAACAACAACTGGGAAGCGGCGATCCAGAACCTGCATTCGACCAACAACTTCCCTGAGTTCACCGGTCGCGTCTGCCCGGCGCCCTGCGAGGAAGCCTGCACGTTGAATCTCGAGGATGCGCCGGTCGCCATCAAGACGGTCGAACAGGCGATCGCCGACAAGGCCTATGAGCTCGGCTTCATCCGGCCTCAGCCGGCCACGGTCCATACCGGCAAGAAGGTCGCCGTCATCGGCTCCGGCCCCGCCGGCATGGCGGCCGCCCAGCAGCTCGGCCGCGCCGGCCACGAGGTGCATCTGTATGAGCGCGAGACCAAGCCGGGCGGCCTGCTGCGCTACGGCATTCCCGATTTCAAGATGGAGAAGAACTTCATCGACCGCCGTGTCGAGCAGATGAAGGGCGAGGGCGTCACCTTCCATTGCGGCGTCAATGTCGGCGTCGACGTCAAGGTCGAGCAGCTGCTCGCCGATCACGACGCCGTCCTCTACTGCGGCGGCTCCGAGACGCCGCGCGAGGCGGGCATTCCGGGCACCGACCTTGCGGGCGTGCATGATGCGATGCCCTATCTCGTGCAGCAGAACCGCCGCGTCGGGCGCGAAAACATCGACAGCATCGGCTGGCCGTCGGACCCGATCCTTGCCGGCGCCAAACATATCGTCGTCGTCGGCGGCGGCGATACGGCTTCTGACTGCGTTGGCACGGCCTTCCGCCAGGGGGCCGTCAGGGTTACCCAGCTCGACATCCGGCCGCAGCCGCCGGAGAAGGAAGACAAGCTTGCCGTCTGGCCCTTCTGGGCGACGAAGATGCGCACCTCCTCCTCGCAGGCCGAGGGCGCCGTGCGTGAATTCCAGGTGGCGACACTTGAATTCGTCGGCGAAGATGGTGTGCTGACCGGCGTCAAGTGCTGCGAGGTCGATGAGCGCCGGCGGCCGGTTCCGGGTACGGAATTCGTCATCAGGGCCGATCTCGCCTTCATCGCCATCGGTTTCCGCGGCCCCTTCACCGGCAGCGTGCTGAAGGAACTCGAGGGTAAACTGACGCTCAACACCGACAAGCGCGGCTCGACCAACGTCGTCGCCAACGACCGCGACTACAAGACTTCGGTCGACAAGTTCTGGACGGCGGGTGACGTGCGCCGCGGCCAATCGCTGGTGGTCTGGGCGATCCGTGAGGGCCGCCAGGCGGCGCGCGCCATCGACGAGGAGTTGATGGGTTCGACCGTTCTGCCGAACTGACTATCGGCTACGCACCTTGCCGAAGACCACGAACTCCGCCCCTCCGGCGGAGTTTTTTCATGGTGCGCCGCGCTGTAGTGCGACCGCTTGACGCGGAGGCCGTGCGCCGCAAGCCTCAGGCAATGCCGGGAAGCGAGATTTTCCGCCGGACGCGGGCTCAGGTGGAGCCAGCGGCGACCGAAGCGGAGGTGCCCCGCTGTTTTGGTCGTAATGCATTTCCATCGGCTGCGGCGTGAGGCCGCGAATGATCGACAAGGACATTTCAAATGGTTTCCGCACTTGACAGCACGCGGTTGGTTTCGGCCCAATATGCCCTGAAAAACCTTCGCAGTTCCGACGACAGCGAGCAGGATACGCAAAGTTCTTCGGCCGCCAGCATTCTGAGCAGTTACGGGCTCGATCCGAGCTCCGCCTCGCTTCTTTCCAACCAGGCCCTTTCCGGGCTGCTCGACACGCTTTCAGCCCAAAGCGACACGTCTGACGAGACCGATACGACGGGTGACGGCGCCGATGTCACCAGCGCCTCCTTCATGTCGATGCTGAAGCAGCAGCTGCAGGATGCGGCTGCGGCCGAAGGCGAGAGCGGCAAGGCCCATGACATGCTGGCCGCCCTCGAGGCAGGCACACTCACCATCACCGATCCGACGCAGGGCGTGTCGGTCAACGCCTGGGATGTCGATGATCCCGACGAGGCCGACACCGAGAGCAAGGCCGGCAAGGATATCGATGTCAGCGGCTGGAGCGACTTCCTCGACGCGCATCTGGAGCGCGGCGCCGATGGCGCCTTCGTCAAGGAAAACGGCAGCTATGTCGACCAGACGAACGACAGCAACGCCTTCTTCGGCCTGATCGGCTCAAACTACTATTATCTGAGCTGGCCGCAGGCGACGGCGAAGTAGACGGAACGAAGCGGAGGGCTACCTCAGACGGCGCTTTTCACTTGACCGAGACTTCGGCCGGCGCCTTAACCACAGGCAGGCGGTAATCATCGACGCGGCCGGGAGGTGCTGGCGTCATTTCGCCCTGCTCGACGAGGAGATCGCGCGGCGACCGCGTCAACGTCATCGGCGGCGGCCTGGCGCCGAGAAGCTCGGCGCCGCCGTCGAGATTGGGATCGGAGAGACTGATCGGCACGGTATGTTCGACCGGATTGGCGGGAAGGCCGAGACCGGGCAGATTGCTGGAGTCGAGGCGGACCAGATCGGGGCTTGCCTGCGTGCCGAGAAGACGCCGCGCCGGTTTTTCCACATAGAAGGCAAGTTTGCGCCGGCCGGCCTGGGTCAGGTTGATGCCATCGGAGGTGCGCAGGCGCACCTGCTGGCCGTTCACATCCGAACCGGTGACGATGAAATTGCCGTTTTCGTCGACGAAACCATCCCAGATATCGACGAATTCGCCGCCGATGCTTTCGACCTGGTTGCGGTAAAGCTGATTCATCTGGACGGCATCGGCCGTCATCGAATCTGATTCGAAGGCGGGAAGGCCAACCCAGAGCAGCGGGATCTTGCGGCCGGTAACTTCCTTGCCGAAGGAAAGGACACGACGGCGGTATTCGCTGGTCCAGCCGTCGGTGCGGAATTTTTCCTTGGCGGTGTCGGTCACCATCTGCTGGCGGTCGTTGGCGCCGATCATGACGACGACCATTGCCGGCTTCAGCTCGTCGATCATCTTCGGCAGCTGTTCCGGCCAGTCGTAATAATCGTCGCGGACAAGACCCGAGGAGACGTTGCCGCGGGCTTCGACGACGACGCCGGGCGAGGTCTCGAAGGCGGCGGTGAGGCCGTCGCCGAGGCCGCTGGCCAGGAAATCGCCGACGATCAGGATCGTCCGGGCGTCGCCGAGCTTTTGCACCGCCGGCTCCTCCTGTACGGGAGCGCGGACCGGCGGCGCGGTGCGGGTATTGACGATGGCCTTCGGCGCCGGCGGGCGTTTGCGCTGCTGGCGTCTCGGCTGCTGGACGTCAGGGGCTTGCGGCGCGTCATCGAGATAGCGCCGGCCGAGAAAGAAATCGAGGATCGATCGGCGTTGATAGCGCTGCTCCTGGGCTTCGGCGACATGCACCGGCGCAGACACGCCAAGGCATAGCGAAGCCGCCGCCAAGGCGAGCACGAGCCAGCGGATTTTACAGGTCCGATCAGTTTTCTCAGTCATGGGCAGTTCCGCATCTGCCGGCATCTTGCACGCAGGGTAGGCCAGCGTCCACTCCCGCTATTATCTAGGTCACGGTTCTGCCTGTTGTAGAGCATCATGCCAAAAAGTGTGTGGGGTTTTCGGGCGGTATCATGCCCTACTTCCTTGATTCAAATGCGGATTGAGATTTCCGGCCGGTCCGGCCGGGATCATCCCGATCTAGCGGCGCAATGCGTTCAGAAGCGGCAAGGAGGGCTCGCCGTCCGGCTGCATGCCGATACGCGACTGCACGGCTGATATCGCCGCCTTCGAACCCGAGCCGAAATTGCCGTCGACTTCGCCATTGTAGTAGCCGAGCGTCTTCAGACGGGTCTGCAGCTCGAATTTCTCGGTGATATCGAGGGCGCCGTCCGGGCGCGGCCAGCGTTGCTGCATGCCGCCGTAGCCGGCGATCTGGTCGGCCAGCAGGCCGACGGCAAGCGCGTAGCTATCCGAGGCATTGTAGTTCTTGATGGTGAAGAAGTTGGCCGTCATCAGGAAGCCCGGGCCGCCGRCTCCGGCCGGCATCTTCAGTACGGCTTTGGTGGCGCTCTCGCGGAAGGCCTTGCCGTTCGGGCGTGTCAGGCCGAGTGCTGCCCATTGGGCCAGTGTATGGGTCTTGCCGGCCTGTTTGGCGGCCGCTGCGGGAACGACGACCTCATAACCCCAGGTCTTGCCGGTGTCCCAGCCGTTTTTCATCAGGAGGTTGGCCGAGGTCGCCAGCGCGTCAGGCACCGAGTTCCAGATATCGCGATGGCCGTTGCCGTCGGCATCGACGGCATAAAGCAGGTAGCTTGTAGGGATGAACTGGGTGTGGCCCATGGCGCCGGCCCAGGAGCCGGTCATCTCGCGTGCCGGTACATCGCCGTTCTGCAGGATCTTCAGCGCGGCGACCAGCTGCTTCTTGGCGAATTTGGCGCGGCTCGGATCGGCATAGGCAAGCGTGGCCAGGGCGCGCGGCACGTAGTGCAGCCGGTCGTCCTTGTCGAGAACCGCGCCGTAATTCGATTCCATCGACCAGATGGCCAGCAAAATGGTCTTGTCGACGCCGAAACGCTGCTCGATCGCAGCGAGCGTCCTTGCGTGTTTGGCGGCCATCTCGCGGCCGATTTTGACCGTATAGGGGTTGACGCGGGAATCGACATAGTCCCAGATCTTCGAGGTGAATTCCGGCTGGTAGGCGGCCTTTTCGAGCACGGTCGGATCGGGCTCGCTCACCCCGGAAAAGGCCTTTTGATAGGTTGCCTTACTGATGCCACTCTGAGCGGCAGTCTGGTAAAAATCCGCGATCCATTTCTGGAAGCGGGAATCAGCTTTCGCGTTGTCGGGGACCAGTGCCACCTGGGCAGCGACAATGAGGGCGAGAGCAAGACCACGAAGGGAGTTTTTGTGATTCTGGGTCATCGACAGTCGTATCCGTCATCTTCAGTTTCTGGTGCAGCGGGGCATCATTTCCGCCCAGACCCGAGACTACAGGAACGGAGTCAACAAATTCTTTACCATGGCGATCCGCTGCGGTCACCATTTGCAAAACAGTAGCAATTCTATACTAGTTAAAGCTAAAAAACTCCATTTMCAAAGCGATATGATCGAAGCAGGAGGCCGGGTGTGGCTCAACACAACAAAGTTCGTAAAGCAGTATTTCCGGTTGCCGGGTTGGGAACGCGATTCCTTCCGGCGACAAAGGCTGTTCCGAAGGAAATGTTGACCGTCGTCGACAAGCCAATCATTCAATATGTCGTCGACGAGGCGATCGAAGCCGGGATCGAACATCTGGTCTTCGTCACAGGACGCAACAAGCACGTCATCGAAGATTATTTCGACATTCATTTCGAGCTGGAACAGACGCTGCGCGAGCGCGCCAAGAAGGCGGAAATTACCCTTCTCGCCCAGCAATTGCCGAAGGCCGGCACGGTGAGCTTCACTCGCCAGCAGGAGCCTCTCGGCCTCGGCCATGCCGTGTGGTGCGCCCGCGAGATCGTCGGCGACGAACCCTTCGCACTGCTGCTGCCGGATATGATCATGAAGGGCGACAAGGGCTGCATGAAGGGCATGATCGACCTTTATGGCCAGAGCGGCGGCAATATCATCGCCGTCGAGGAATGCGCGCCAGACCAGGCGCATAAATACGGCATCGTCGGCGTCGGCGAGGCGATCGGCGACGGCTTCCGCATCACCGGCATGGTGGAAAAGCCTGCCAAGGGGACGGCGCCTTCCAACTTCTTCATCAACGGCCGCTATATCCTGCAGCCGGAGATCTTCAAGATCCTCGAGACCCAGGAGCGCGGCGCCGGCAACGAGATCCAGCTTACCGACGGCATGCTGAAGCTGCTGAAGGAACAGGATTTCGCCGGTTACCACTTCCGCGGTGCGACCTACGACTGCGGCGCCAAGGACGGCTTCATCCTGGCAAACGTCGCCTTCGCCCTCGAACGCGCCGATATCCGCCCCTCCGTCGAGGGCGGCTTCAGGGAACTGCTGGCCGGCCTGAAGTAAGGCATCCGCTCAGCGCAGATTCAAAGTGATAGAGCGCCGCGCTTCCTATCGGACGCGCGGCGCTTCCATTTTCCAGATGCAAGCCGCTCCCGCACTTTTGCTGGAGTTGCTCTAGCGTTTCAGCTTGAGACCGACGCCGGCTCGCCATTGCTGCGAGTCGGTGCCTTCCTTGCGCGTCGTTAGCTCGTAGCCGAGCGTGCTGGTCAGATCGAGATAGCGGTTGATGTTCCAGGTCAGGCCGGTCGCGGCGGTATAGACGAGCTCGTCGTTGATGGTGCTGTCCGTGGGATAATCGCGCCATATTACCCCGCCGATCATCGTCCCGACCAGATTGTCGCGCAGCTGGTGGGTGACCGTCGTCGTCAGCGCGTGCGAGACGTAGCCGCTTTCGCCTGCCGTGGTCGAGGGCTGGATGCTGGTCTGAAGGTCGAAATTGACATCGGTGCCGCGGATCGGCGACCAGAGCAGGCTCGCATCGAGCGTGGCCGTATCGATCGAGGACAGGCGGCTGTCTTCGAAATCCGCCATCTCGTAGCCGACACCGACTTCACCCTTCAGCTTTTCACCGAGATCGACCTCGACGCCTGCCTTGGCGCCATAGCTATGGCCGGAACGCTCGTAGCCGGCGGAATCTTGCGTTTCGTCATAGACCGTGCGGCCGATGTTGACCTCGATGAAGGGGATGAGCGCGGGTGACAGTTCGTAGCCGACACGGCCACGCAACGTGCCCGTCGTCTGATTGCGGTCGCTGAGGGAGACGTTCGTGCCGTTCGAAAGTTTAGCGTCCGAATAGATCGAGCGTGTCAGCGCAAGTGCAGTCGTGCCGCGCAGGATGCCAAAATCGCGCTGGACGGAGGCGCCGGCCGAAAATTCCTGGACGTCCGACTGCTGCGCGGCGTTGGTGATCGCGTCGGGATCATCGGTGTCCTCGCGGTAGAAATTATAGCCGGCGATGAGGTGCGCCGTGGTGTCGTCTGGAAGATCGAGCCTGAGATCGCTGTTGATCTTGAAGGAGGGCTGTTCCTCACCCTCGCCGCTGACATTCTTCTGCCAGGCGCCTTCCGAGGTCACGGTCAACTGATGCCGGCCCCAGTCCGAGGTCAGGGTCGCTGCTGCGTCCGTTTCAAGAAAGGCGCGCCGTTGCGTGGTATTGCCGTCCTTGGTGGTTTCGGTGTTGATGCTCTGGGTGACGCTCGGGCGGAGCACAAACGTGCCGATCGGGATTCCCGGCGTTTCCTCTGTCGAGGCACTTTCGGCGGCCCTGCGGCGCGGCAGTGCCTCGTCGAGCGGCGCTTCACGGGTGTTTAGCCGGCGTATGTCCTCGTCGAGGATAGAACCGGTAATGTCGTCGCCGGCTTGTGCATCCGGTATGGCGGGCCGCTGCTGGGCGTCGTCCGCGTTTGCGGTCGTGCCGTTTGCCGCGGGAGCGGCGGTATCGTCGGTCTCGTCATCGAAACCGGCGGCGGGTGCGGTGTTATAAGTGGTGCGGTTATCCTGGGAGGCGGCGGAGCGGCTGTTTGCCGGTTGCGACGAGGCGGATTGCGCGAAGGCTGCCGTCTGGCTGAGAAGCAAGCAGCCGAACGCGGCAAAAGAGACGGCACGGCTCATGGCGCGGAGCGGCGTCACACTGCTCGTCTGTTTTGGGTGGCCCATGCAATTCGCGCCTGACATGCTTTCGGTTCTTACCCAAAGGTAAAGCCTCGTGGTTAATCATTCGTTGCCGTCGGCGGGCGCTGTTCACAATTCGGAAAGAGTGCGGGGTGGACTTGGAAAGTGAAAAGGTCTAACGCAATTTCATGAACAGAAGAGCGATCAACCTCGTTGAAAACAGCGTGCTCGAATCGGCAAAACGCACGATAGAGACCGAAAGACGCGGTCTTGAAGCGCTCGAACAGGCTTTTGACGATGGATTGGCCGGCCCTTTCACCCGGGCCGTCGAAGTCATCGGCGACATCTCCGGGCGCGTTATCGTCACCGGCGTCGGCAAGAGCGGGCATATCGGCGCCAAGCTCGCGGCGACATTCGCCTCAACCGGGACACCTGCCTTTTTCGTGCATGCGGCGGAGGCCAATCACGGCGATCTCGGCATGATCGCGCGCGATGACGTCGTGCTGGCGATTTCCAAGGGCGGCGAGAGCGCCGAACTCAAGAGCATCATTTCCTTCACGCGGCGCTTCTCCATTCCGCTGATCGCGATCACCTGCAGCGAAGGGTCCTCGCTCGCGGCCGCCGCCGATATCGTCCTTCTGATGCCGAACGAGCAGGAGGCCTGCCCCAATGGGCTGGCGCCGACGACCTCGACGCTGATGCAGCTTGCGATCGGCGACGCTCTGGCGGTGGCGCTCCTGGAGGCGCGCGGCTTTACCGCCACGGATTTCCACGTCTTCCATCCCGGCGGCAAGCTGGGCGCGAGCCTGATGCATGTCGCCGATATCATGCATACCGGCGAGCGGCTGCCGCTCGTTGCCAAGGGCACACCGATGCCGGAGGCGATCACGGTGCTGTCGCGCAAGCATTTCGGCTGCGTCGGCGTGCTGGACGAAGATGGGCGGCTCTGCGGCATCGTCACCGAAGGCGACATGGCGCGCAACCTGACGCGCAATCTTGCCGAGCTTGCCGTCGACGACATCATGACGCGGACGCCGAAGACGGTGAAGCAGACGGTGCTGGCGACCGCAGCCCTGGCGCTGCTCAACCAGCATCACATCGGCGCGCTGATCGTCATCGACGAAGACCGCCGGCCGGTCGGGCTGGTGCATTTCCACGACCTGTTGCGGATCGGCGTCGCCTGATCACAGCCGTTTGATCAGACGGGTTCCACCGTCAGGTCGCGGCCGTTGCTCGAAACCACCTTCACTTGCGTTCCGACGGGCAAGTCGGGTCCCATCACCTGCCATAGCGTATCGTCGAGGCGGATGCGGCCGCGGCCTTCGCGGATCGGTTCGTGCAGCGTCGCCGTGCGGCCGACGAGGCTAGCGCCGCGCTGATTGAGGAAGGGCTCGTCGGTTGTGGCGTTGCGCAGCGTCAGCCGGCGGCCGGCGAAGGTCGTGGCAACGGCGAGAAGCGCAAAGAGGATCGCCTGCAACTCCCAGACCCAGAAGGCGCTGTCCCAGAAGAGCAGCGACAGCGCGCCGACGATCAAGGCGGCAAGGCCGATCCAGACCAGGAAGAAGCCGGGAACGATCAATTCCGCGGCGAGCAGCACGAGGCCCGCGACCCACCAGCTCCACGGACCGAGTTCGGCGACGATCTTCGCCAGCATGGCTTAACGCTCCTGCTCGGGGTTGAAAGGATTGGGGGTCGACGGATTGATCGGCGGCGTCGAGCGCGCCGGTGCGGGACGCGGACGCGGCGGTACCGGCAGCGGCGTTGACGGGCTGTTGCCGGCATCGCCGAAGACTTCGCGGGCAATGGCGCCGATGCCACCGAGCGAGCTCAGGATGGAAGAGGCTTCCATCGGCATCATCACGATCTTGGAATTGGGCGCCGAACCGATCGAGGTGAGCGCCTCGGTATATTTCTGGGCGACGAAATAGTTGATCGCCTGGATGTCGCCGGCGGCGATCGCTTCAGAGACCATCTTCGTCGCCTTGGCCTCGGCCTCGGCCAGGCGTTCGCGGGCTTCAGCGTTGCGGAAGGCAGCCTCGCGCTGGCCTTCGGCTTGGAGAATGGCGGATTGCTTGGCGCCTTCGGCCCTGAGGATCTGCGCGTTGCGCGAGCCTTCGGCCTCCAGCACCTGCGCCCGCTTCTCGCGCTCGGCCTTCATCTGGCGGGCCATCGCATCGACGAGGTCGCGCGGCGGCTGGATATCCTTGATCTCGACGCGGGTGACCTTGATGCCCCAGGGATGCACGGCCTCGTCGACGACGCGCAGCAGCCGGTCGTTGATCGCATCGCGGTTGGAGAGCAGTTCGTCGAGATCCATCGAACCCATGACCGAGCGGATGTTGGTCATGGTCAGATTGAGGATGGCGTTTTCGAGGTTGGAGACCTGATAGGCAGCCTGGGCGGCGTTCAGCACCTGATAGAAGGAGACGGCATCGGCCGAAACCGAGGCATTATCCTTGGTTATCACCTCCTGGGTCGGCACGTTCAGCACTTGCTCCATCACGTTCAACTTGGCGCCGACGCGCTCGATGAAGGGGGTGATGAGGTTGAGGCCTGGCTCCAGCGTGCGAGTATAACGCCCGAAGCGCTCGATCGTATAGCGGTAGCCCTGCGGGACTGTCTTGATCCCGGCAAAGAGCACCAGGATGACGAAGATGACCAGCACGATCACGACGATGTCGAAGCCGCCGAACAGCATGAAAAATTCCTCCTATCGGCGCATGCGCGCCTGCCCAACTCATGTGGTGAGTTAGCACGTTCTTTGCGAGGAAGAAATGATGGCACAACCGGCTAGCCTCCAAGCGAAAAGGAGGTTCCGTTTCGTCTAAGTCATTGGGCTGTTTCCAGTTCCTCGTCCGATGCTGCTTTCTGAAGACGGTTTCTCAGACCCAGCCCTGCAATTCGCGGCGGACGACCTTTTCCAGCACCTTCATGCCGTCCTCGCCGTCGTTGAGGCAGGGAATATGCGCGAAATTCTCGCCGCCATTCTCGTGGAAGGAATGGGCGGCCTGTTCGGCAATCTCCTCCAGCGTTTCCAGACAGTCGGAGACGAAGCCGGGATTGATGACGGCGATGCGCTTGACGCCGTCCCTGGCGAGCTTCTCCACCGTCTTGTCGGTGTAGGGCTGCAGCCATTCCTCCGGCCCGAAGCGGGACTGGAAGGTAGCCATGAAGTTTTCCGCGTTCAACCCGAGCCGCTCGCGCAGCAGCCGGCCGGTCTTCTGGCATTGACAGTAGTAGGGGTCGCCCTGCTTGAAATAGGACATCGGTATGCCGTGGAAGGAGGCAAGCAGCATCTCGGGCTTCCAGTCGAGGGTCGAAAGATGCCTTTCGACCGAGGCGGCGAGCGCCTCGATATAGGTCTCGTCGTCATGATAGGCGGGAACGGTGCGCAGCGCCGGCTGCCAGCGCATCGAGAGCAGCTTCTGGAAGGCCTTGTCGTTGACGGTGGCGGTCGTCGCCGCGGCATATTGCGGATAGAGTGGGAAGAGCACGATGCGGTCGCAGCCCTCTTCTTTCAGCGCGTCGATGCGCGAGGCGATCGACGGGGTGCCATAACGCATCGCCCAGTCGACCTTGACGTTATCAAGATCCTTCAGGCGCTCGGCCATCAGCTCCGACTGGTTGCGGGTATAGGTGCGCAGATAACTTTCGTTCCTCTCCTTGTTCCAGATCAGCTCGTAGGCCTTGCCGACCTTCTGCGGGCGGATGTTGAGCACGATGCCGAACAGGATCGGATACCACTTCCAGGGCGACCATTCGATGACGCGGCGATCGGTCAGGAATTCCCTGAGATAGCGGCGCATCGAGGTATAGTCGGTGCCGTCAGGCGTGCCGAGATTGACCAACAGGACACCGACCTTGCCTGACTTGACGGCCGGATGGTCCGCCGGGCGGAGTGAAATATCTGCTGTCATTCTGGCCCCAACACTCTTTTGTCCCGTCGGCTCATACGCAGCCCCGAGAACGTGGTTCACCCTATAGAAAGAAAAACCGGCCCGGGAAACCCCGGACCGGCCAGTGGCATCGGGACAAATCGTCTTACTTGGCGGGGACCTCGATCTCCTTGCCGACCGTCAGGTGACGCGGGTTCGGCTTGCCATTGGCATCCGAAAGCTTCCGCCACATCGTGCCGTCGCCATAGAAGGTCACGGCGAGATCCCAGAAGGTGTCGCCCGCAGCGATGACATGGGTGGAAGGCGTCGTTGCGGCAGGTGCGGAGGCTGCCGGTGCCGGCGCTGGTTCAGTAGCGGGCGCCGGTGTTGCTGGTGCGGGGGCAGCGGGTGCCGGCTCGGTGGATGGAGCAGGAGCAGCGGGCGCGGGGCTGGGTTCGGCAGAGGGGGCCGGAGCAGCCGGTGCGGCAGGCGCCGGCTCGGAAGCGGAGGGAGCAGGCGCTGCCTGCGCCAGTTCGGTGACGCGGCCATCCGTATATGGCTTGTAGGGCGAATGCGCAGCGACATATTCGGCGGTCACGTCGGCAAGGTCCGGACCGTAATCATAGGCGTTCTTGCCTTCCTTAAAGATCGAATAGCCATCGCCGCCGGCCCGCATGAAATTGTTGGTGGCGACTTTGTAGGTCTTGGCGGGATCGATCGGAGCGAAATTGTCGCCTTCCTTCACCTGGACATCGCCGACGCGGCTGCCGAMAGGCTTCGACTGGTCGAAGGCGAACTTCAGGCCGGCGACCTGCGGGAAGCGCCCAGCGCCCTGGTCGATCTGGCTGACGCCATTTTCGAGCGCTTTGACGACATCTGCGCCAGTCGTCTCAAACGTAGCGAGCGTGTTCTGGAAAGGCAGGACGGTGATGACCTCGCCCTGGGTGACCTCGCCGCCGTCGATCGAAGCGCGCAGGCCGCCGCCGTTCTGGACGGCGATGGTGACGCCCTGGTTCTTGGTGCGATCGAGCATGGCGTCGGCCACCAGATTGCCCATCGAGCATTCCTTGACGCGGCAGACCTTGCGGTCGCCTTCGATCGGGCTTTCGGAGGAGCCGATCACCTTCTTGCGCAGTTCTTCGATCGGCTTTGCGAGTTCGCCGATACGGGCAAGGACAGCCGGATCAGGCGTGAAGGTGGAATCGATCAGGATCGGATCGCCCTTGGCATCTTTGACGACGCCGCTATCGTCGAAATTGACGACGAGATCGCCGAGATACTTGCTGTAGGAGGCAGCCTGGACGACCGGCACTTTATAGCCGCCGGGATTGTCGACCATCGTCGGATAGGGGCCTTCGGCCTTGGGGTCGGTGTTCGAGAGCAGGCTATGGGAATGGCCGCCGACGACGACATCGACATCCGGGATCTTGGCGATCAGGGCGAGATCTCGGGGGTAACCGACATGGGTCAGCGCGATGATCTTGTTGACGCCCTGGCCCTTCAGATCCTGAACGGCCGCGGTAATGCTCTGGACGTCATCGGCGATCGTGACGTTCGGGCCGGGGGAGGAAAGCTCTGCCGTGTCATTGGTGACGGCGCCGACGATACCGATCTTCTGGCCGGCGACATCGAGCACCAGCGAGGGCTTGATGCGGTCGCCGAGCTTGGAGGCGGCTGTCGCCTTGACATTCGCCGTCACGACAGGGAACTGCACCTTGTCGAGGAAGGTCGCAAGCCCGTCCTCGCTGTCGTCAAATTCATGATTGCCGACGGTCATGGCGTCGAACTTCATCAGGTTCAGGAACTCGGCTTCGGCTGCTCCCTTGTAGGTCGTGTAGAAGAGGGAGCCCTGGAAATTGTCGCCGGCATTCAAGAGGAGGACGTTCTTGCCGGATAGCGCCTGGCGGCGCTGATCGATCGCGGTCTTCAGGCGGGCAGCACCCCCGAAGCATTCCTTCTTGCCTTCCTCTTCGGCCGAGCAGGTGGAGTCGAACTTGTTGACCGATTCGATGCGCGAGTGGAAATCGTTGATATGAAGAATATTGAGTTCGTAATCTGCAAAGGCGGCGCCTGTGCTCAGCGCCAGCATGGACGCGGTCAAAAGACCGAAGCTGAAAGACTTCGTCATCCCTGTTCTCCTGATTGAGGCGAAAGATCCCCCTGATCCCTCGCCGATCCCTTTCATCGTGCGCCGGGGCGGTTTCCCGGCCTGCGGATGTTCCATCAGACGATGCACGACCGCAAGAGAAAGCTGGGCCAGGCGGGACGCTTTCCAAGGGGGCAGGGCAAAAAAGCCGGGCTGCTTATCCCCGGCATTCGCCGTCGGCGGCGTTTCGGTAGAGTTCGTGCACGGCCTCTGCGATATTCGGGACCGTGGCGAGCGCGATGATCAAGCAGAGAAGGGAAACGAGGCGATGAAAGCGCCGGCCGGCCCGATAGGCAAGGAGGGCGCCTGCACCATAGATCAGGACTGCCGGCACGGCGAAGATCAGCACCTGCAGCGGCCCGTCGCAATCGGGAGCGGCGATGCCCTGGGCACGATATTCGTTGGCCGGCGAAACGACCGCAATTGCCGCAAGCGGCATGGCGAGCAGCAGGACGAGGTAAAAGGCGAGGGCCMGCATGCTGTGCTCAGCCTACCGCCTCATCGTTCAGCCGCGGCGGGAAAGTGTGAACTGTGCGCCGGAATCGGAGGTGCAATTGAGCTGGCTCGGGTTGACGAGGGCGCAATTGACCTTGGACTGGGTCTTGCGCACCAGCGAGGTCATGTTGATCTCCACGAGGGTCGGTGAGGTATTGATATAGGTGCCCGAGGCAAGAAGCTGGTTGCTGTCGGTCGTGCGGGTGGTGAAAGTACCGCCCTGGAAGGTGGAAACGATGCCGTTCGGATCGCTCCAGTTGCCTTCCACGCCGGTGGCGGCGGGCGCGGTTGCAATCGGCAGGCGACGCGGCTCTGATGAAACGCAGGCGGCAAGAGCGGCCGCTGCACCGACAAGAACGAGACCAGTTCTGATTTTCATAAGGCTTCTCCCGGCGAATCGGCGCGGCGGACGGCCGCCAAGTTCGGGCAAAACATGGCGCGCGCCCGGCATGAAGGCAAGCCTTGGTGGGGCGGCGGGCGGCATTTAGACAGCCGGCGTTACAAAAATGCCCGCCTTGCGGCGGGCATTGTCAAAGCCGTGCAGGCAATCTCAGCGAACCAGAATGTTCCTGAACTGCCACGGATCCTTGGTGTCGATATCCTCGGGGAAGAGGCCCGGACGGCCGTCGAGCGGGGTCCAGTCGGTGTAGTGACCCTCGACCGGGCCGAGATACGGCATCTGCACCTCGAGGCAGCGCTTGTAATCGATCTCGTCGGCTTCGACGATGCCGGCATTCGGGTTTTCCAGCGCCCAGACCATCCCGGCGAGGACGGCTGATGTGACCTGCAGGCCGGTGGCGTTCTGGTAGGGGGCGATGCGGCGGGTTTCTTCCAGCGACAGGCGCGAGCCATACCAGTAGGCATTCTTCTCGTGGCCGTAGAGCAGTACGCCGAGTTCGTCGATGCCGTCCTCCAGCTCGTCCTCGCCGAGAACGTGATGGACCGGCTGCGGCGTGCCGCCATTGCCGAACATTTCGTGTAGAGAGAGCACGGCGTCGTTGGCCGGATGGTAGGCATAGTGGCAGGTCGGGCGGAAAGTCACTTCGCCGTCCTTGTCGCGAACGGTGAAGAAATCGGCGATCGAGATCGACTCGTTGTGGGTGACGAGGAAGCCATATTGCGGGCCGGGCGTCGGGCACCAGGTGCGCACGCGGGTGTTGGCGCCCGGCTGCTCCAGGTAGATCGCCGCCTTGTTGCCCTTCTTGTGCTTCTTGGCGTTCTTCGGCATCCATTCTTCATGCGTGCCCCAGCCGAGTTCGGCAGGCTGCAAGCCTTCGGAGATGAAGCCTTCGACGGACCATGTGTTCCAGAAGACGTTGAGCGGCTTCGGATGCTTGGTGCGCTGGGTGTCGCGCTCGGCGATGTGGACGCCCTTGACGCCGAGCTTTTTCATGAGCTTTGCCCAGCCTTCGCGATCATGCTGGTCCGGTTCGTCGAATTTGAGGCCGGTGTCGTTGGCGAGGTTGACGAGCGCCTGCTTGACGAACCAGGAGACCATGCCGGGATTGGCGCCGCAGGTGGAGACGGCGGTGGCGCCACCCGGGTTCTTCGCCTTTTCCTTGCGCATGGTTTCGCGCAGCGCATAATTGGTGCGGTCGGCGTTGCTCATGCCCTTGTCGAAATAGAAGCCGAGCCAGGGTTCGACGACGGTGTCGATATAGGGAACGTCGAGTTTGCGGCAGAGCTTGATGATGTCGAGCGAGGAGGTGTCGACCGAGAGGTTGACGCAGAAGCCCTGGCCTTCGCCTTCCGTCAGCAGCGGCTTCAGCAGTTCCTTGTAGTTGTCCTTGGTGACATGTTCCTTGACGTGACGAACGCCGTGCTTGCGCAGGATCTCCATGTCGGAGGGCTCTTCCCGCGGATCGATGACGACCATCCGGCTCTTGTCGAATTTGAAATGGCGCTCGATCAGGGGCAGGGTGCCGCGACCGATGGAGCCAAAGCCGATCATCACGATCGGACCGGTAATTTCGGCATATACCGGATAGTTTTGTTCCGTCATTCTTTTCTCCTGTGGAAGGCGACGAAGGCGTTCAGCCCGAAGAATTATTTTGAAATTGCCGCAGAGAGTGCGAAGTGACCGGCTCTAACCATAAAACGGCGTCACAATAAAGGGCGTTGACGGGGAAAGGTCAAATATCGGGCGGGCGAGAAAGCTTCGGCGCGAGAGGGGGGAGCCCGTCACCGGGGTGAGAGAGTCGGCTGCCCGCCTTAACCTATAACGGTGCCCTGGTGGAAAAGCATGCGCCAGTGCCCGTCATCCTCCAACCGCCAGATGGAACTACGCAGCGTTCGCCTTTCGCTTCCGTCAGGGTCGGTGTAGATGGCCCGATAGGTGACGAGCGCAATGTGTTCGGCGAGCCGCTGGGTTTCGAAATGCTCCCCGCGTGACGTACCCGTCCGTTTCTCGGCCAGGAGCGCTGGCACGATGACGTCGAAGGTATAGAGCCGCCCGGAACTACCGATTTCGCGGAAATCGCGCGAGAGCAGCGCGGTCAGCATCTCCCGCGAGGCACGCACCGATGGTTCGAAGAGCTTTTCCTCGAGCTCTTTCAGATGGGCTGCGAGATCATCCATGATCGGCTCCTCTAAATTCAGCCCTTCAGGATTTCCAGTCCTTCGACCGCCGTCGTGACGGCAAGCTCGGTGATTTCGTATTCGGCAACGCTATGGATGGTGAAGGGATCGGCGGCGACATAGGCCTCGATTGCAGCGCGCTCGCCGATTGCGAGGATGACGCCGCCGGTACGCGGCACCTTGCGGCCGGAAGCCAGAAACCAGCCCTTGGCATAACCCTCTTTCACCCAGGCCATGTGTGGCTCCATGTGCCTGTCGGCTTCATCGTTGGGTTTCACATAGGTGAGGGAGAGAATGAACATGGTCAGCTCCTGACGAGGTTTGCGCGGATCAGGCCGCGCAGCGAGTTGCCGATATAAAACGTGCCGGCATCGAGATCGGCAAGCGTGATGCGGCCGACACGGGCCTGGCGCCGGCAGATGAGCTCGGTCCGCAGCACGCCGGCAAGCAGGCCGCAGGAGATGGGCGGGGTGCGGAGGATACCGGTTCCATCGTCCAGGAAGATCGAGGTGATGGTGCCCTCGCAGACTTCGCTGCGTTCGTTCAAAAGGATGACTTCATCGGCCTCATCAGGCCTGTATTCGGCGCGTGCGGCCTCGTAGACGGCACGGCGCGTGGTCTTGACGCGGAGCAGCGTGTCGGCGGAATCGAGGCGAGTCTCGGCGAAACGGACGGTCCAGACCGTGTCCGGTGCCAACGGAACGAAGGCGGCACTCGTTATTTCGATATGGCCTTGCGCGTCGAAGGTCAGGCGGATGCGGCGCGGACCGACGGCATCTGCAGCGGCTGCTTCGAGCTTCGCTGCCGCGGCGGTCGGCTGCGGGAATCCAAGGCGACGGGCGGAGCGGGAAAGCCGGGCGAGATGCAGCCGCAGCCGGATGAAGCCCTCGCCAGGCTGCCAGCGCAGCGTCTCGATCAGCGAAAAATCGATCATCGCGCAATCCATTGGTCGCCGACAGCGAAGCGGGCCTTGAGCAGGCATTCCTCATATTCGGCCTCGGCGGTCGAATCGAAGACGATGCCGCCGCCGACATTGAAGACGGCCCTGCCGCCCTCAAAAAGCGTGATGGTGCGGATGGCAACGGAGAAACGCATGGCGCCGGTGGGCGAGATCATGCCGATCGCGCCGCAATAGGCGTCGCGCGGGGCATCCTCGAGCGCATGGAGGAGTTCCATTGCCCGCATCTTTGGCGCGCCGGTGATCGAACCGCAGGGGAAGAGTGCGGAGAAGATGTCGCGGATCGAAAGATCGGGGCGGAGCCTTGCCTGGACATGGCTCACCATCTGGTGGACGGTCGGATAGGTCTCGATGTCGAAGAGCTTCGGGACGTCGAGCGTGCCGACCTCGGTGATGCGGGAGATATCGTTGCGCAGCAGATCGACGATCATGCGGTTTTCCGCCTGCGTCTTGATATCGCTGCGCATCGCCTCGATGATCTCGGCATCCTCGGCGGCAGTCGTGCCGCGTTTTGCCGTGCCCTTCATCGGATGGGTCTCGATCCAGCCCTGTTCATCGGTGCGGAAGAAAAGTTCGGGCGAACGCGAAAGGATAATTGGGCCGCCGAGATCGACCAGTGCGCCGTATTTAACCGGCTGGCGTTCGATCAGCGACCAGAAGGCGGCACGGGGATCGCCGTTCCAGCGGGCCTCGACCGGCATGGTGAGGTTCGTCTGATAGGCGTCGCCGAGCCGTAGGTGCTTGTGGAGGCGGTCGAAGCGCTCCTTATATATAGGGAAATCCCAGGCGGCTTTCGGAGCGGTGAGGAATTCCTCGTTTTCGAGGCGCTGTTTTGGCTGGGCAAGCGGATGCGTATCCGGCTGCGGAGCGTCGAAGACGCCGAAACAGATGAGCGGGGTGTCGCGATGTTCCCTGGCGAAGGGAGCGAGTTTTTCCTCGAAGAGGTATCCGGCCTCATAGGCCATGTAGCCGGCAAGCCATTTGCCTGCGGCCTTGGCCTGCTCCATCCGGGCAAGGCCTGCAAAGAACTCGGCGCGCGTCCTGGCAACGATGATCTCTGCCGGCTCGGCAAAGAGCATCACCTGTCCGGTCACGTCGTCGCGGAAGAGAATAGTGGGTTGGGTTTCGGCCATCGGCGGCGTCTTTTCTTGGAGCGCGATCCTTCATCCGCCTGCCGGCACCTCTTCTCGCATGCGGGAAGAGGTTTGGCGTGGGGACAGGGCTGATCAGGCCGCTCTATCTAACGCTTCCAGCTCATCGATCAGCCCTTCGATCATCGACAGGCCCTGGCTCCAGAACGACGGATCGGTGGCGTCGAGGCCGAAAGGCTTCAGCAGTTCCGAGTGATGCTTGGTGCCGCCGGCCCTCAGCAGTTCGAAATACTTCTCCTGGAAGCCCTTCTCGGCTTTCTGGTAGACGGCATAGAGCGAATTTACCAGGCAATCGCCGAAGGCATAGGCGTAGACATAAAAGGGCGAGTGGATGAAATGGGGGATATAAGCCCAGTAGGTCTCGTATCCCTCGGAAATGCTGATCGCCGGCCCGAGGCTTTCCGACTGGACGGAGAGCCAGAGTTCGCCGATGTCGTCGGCCGTCAGTTCGCCTGATTTGCGGGCGGTGTGGAGCTTGCGCTCGAATTCATAGAAGGCGATCTGGCGCACGACCGTGTTGATCATGTCCTCGACCTTCTGGGCAAGCATCGCCTTGCGCTCGCGTTTGTCGGTGGTCTTTTCCAGCAGCGCGCGGAAGGTCAGCATCTCGCCGAAGACCGACGCGGTTTCGGCAAGCGTCAGCGGCGTCTGGCACATCAGTGCCCCTTGTGCGCCGGCGAGAACCTGATGCACACCGTGCCCGAGTTCATGGGCAAGCGTCATCACGTCGCGCGGCTTGCCCATGTAATTGACGAGCACATAGGGATGGGCCGAGGGAACCGTCGGATGGGCGAAGGCGCCTGGCGCCTTGCCGGGACGGACCGGGGCATCAATCCATTGTTCGTCGAAGAAGCGCCTGGCTATATCCGCCATCTCCGGGGCAAAATTGCCATAGGCCGACAGCACCGTATCCTTCGCCTCCGGCCAGGAGATGATGGCGCTGGAGGTTTCCGGAAGGGGCGCGTTGCGGTCCCAGAAATTCATCTGCTCCATACCGAGCCATTTCGCCTTCATCTTGTAATAGCGATGCGAAAGGCGGGGATAGGCTTCGCGGACGGCCGCGGCCAGCGCATCGACGACCTCGCGCTCGACACGGTTTGCCAGGTGGCGGCTGTCGGCGATGTCCTCGAAGCCGCGCCAGCGGTCGGCGATCTCCTTGTCCTTGGCAAGGGTGTTGGTGATCAGCGTGAAGGTGCGGATATTCGCCTTGAAGGTTTCAGCGAGCGCCATGGCCGCCTTGCGTCGCGCCTCAGGATCCTTTTCCTGCAGCCTGTTCAGCGCCACTTCGAGCGGCACTTTCTCGCCATCGATGTCGTAGCGAAGTTCCGCCATGGTTTCGTCGAAGAGGCGGTTGAAGGCGGCGGCCGATGTCATCGACTTCTCGAGGAATAGCTGTTCCAGCCTGTCGTCGAGCTGGTAGGGCTTGTCCTTCCTGAGGTCGAGCAGCCAAGGACGATAGTGCCCAGCGGCGGGATCATTCGCGATGCAGGCGTCTATCACCGCGTCGTCGATGCGGTTCAGTTCCAGCGCGAAAAACAGGAGATGGCCGGAAAATTCGGTAATCTTGGCCTGTACGTCGCCATAGAGCTTGCCGTTTGTCGGGTTGGTGGTGTCGGAGAAATAGGTGAGGCCGGCAAAGGAGCCGAGGCGGCCGATGATGTCGTCCAGCGCCTCATATTCCTTCAGGGCCGCGCCGATGCCCTCAGCGTCGGTCTTCGCCGCCGCCTCCGTGAGTTTGCTCTTCCACTTTTCTTCAAAGGCGATTGCGGCCTTGCCGGCCTTTTCCATGTCGGCGACGAAGGCGGTGGAGGTAGCGGAGGGATAAAGATCCTGCAGCTTCCAGACCGGCAGATCGCCGAGCGCCGGGTCGGCGGCCCCAGCTGGCACAGCTGGAGATAAAAGAAGGCCGGCGTGCGGGAGCTTGATTTTCATGGACGCAATTCCTCTCCACTTTCATAACAGGTCTGATTGTCTACCGCATCGGCCCGAAAATCGGAATCGATTTTCGGAAAGCACGATGCGTCGATTCAAAGTGTTACAGCGTCCTTTGCGCGTCTGAAAAGACGCGCGGCGCTGTAAGCGCGCTAACGCCTCGCATCAAGGGGCTTTCGGCGCATGAAACGCGTCGCTTCGGCACCAAAATGACCCGTTCCAATCGTTAAAATGCAATTGTTTCTCAAAACTGGATGTTCAAGCCTTCCTGTCAGAGTGCGCTTTATGGTTTCGCATGAAGTGAGGCGACAATGACCGGTTACAATGAGCTCAAGGGAGCAGGGCAAATCCTCGTGGTCGAAGACGACCCCGTGCAGCGCCGTCTGCTCAAGAACGCAATCGAGCGTCACGGCCATGTCGTGCACCAGGCGGAAAACGGCCGCATCGGCCTGGAAATGGTCAAACGCGACAGCGGCCTTTTCAACGTCATCGTACTCGACCTGATGATGCCGGAGATGACCGGCCTCGAATTCCTCGATGCGCTTCACGAATTCGGCACGCAGATCCCCGTCATCGTGCAGACGGGGCAGGGCGGCATTGAAACGGTGGTGCAGGCAATGCGCGCCGGCGCCTTCGATTTCGTCGTCAAGCCGGTCTCGCCCGAACGCATCGCCACTTCGATCTCGAACGCGATGAAGCTCGACCAGCGCGAAGTCAAGGCGCGAGCCGGGCGCCGCTCGCGCTCAGGTTCGGTTGGCTTCGACGATATCGTCTCGGCAAGCCCGGCGATGCTCCGCGTCATCGATCTCGCCCAGCGGGCGGCTCAGTCCAACATTCCCGTCGTGCTCGAAGGCGAATCCGGCGTCGGCAAGGAGCTGGTGGCGCGCGCCATCCAATCCGGCGGCGACCGCTCGAACAAGCCTTTCGTCACCGTCAATTGCGGGGCGATCCCGCATAATCTGGTCGAGAGCATTCTCTTCGGTCACGAGAAGGGTGCGTTTACCGGCGCGACCGAGCGCCACATCGGCAAATTCATGGAAGCCGATGGCGGCACCATCTTCCTCGACGAGATCGGCGATCTGCCGCTCGAAGTGCAGGTAAAGCTCTTGCGTGCCGTGCAGCAGGGCGAGATCGAGACCGTCGGTGCGCGCACCGCGCACAAGGTCAATGTTCGACTGATCTCGGCGACCAACAAGGATCTGATCGAGGAGGTCAAGAACGGCCATTTCCGCGAGGATCTCTATTATCGCCTCAACGTCTTCCCGATCACCATTCCGGCGCTGCGCAAACGCAAAGAAGACATTCCGAATCTGGTGCGCGTCTTTGCCGAGCGCTTCTCCAGCGAGCAGAAGAGTGGTCGCCGCATGACGGTGAATGCCGGCACGCTGGCGTTGCTGACCGCCTATGACTGGCCGGGCAATATCCGCCAGCTTGAAAACGCGATCTTCCGCGCGGTCGTTCTGGCCGAAGGGCCCGAGCTGACCGAAGCGGATTTCCCGCAGATCGCCGCCCAGCTTCCGGAATACGATGTGGTGGATCACCTGGCGCTCGTTGCCGACAATACCGGCCTCGATCCCGACGATGGCTATGGCGAGGACTTCAGGGCGTCGATGTCGGGAGAGGTGCACCACCGCCTGTCCGAAGTTTCGGAAAACGCGATCGCCAGCGTCAATCCTGCCGGAGACGTGCGCAGGCTTGCCGATGTCGAGGAGGAACTCATCCGATTCGCGCTCAAATTCTATCGTGGACAGATGAGTCAAGTAGCGCGCAAGCTCGGTATCGGCCGGTCCACACTTTATCGCAAGCTCAAGGACYACGGCATAGACCCTGACAATCCCCAGAAAGATGCGGCTTAAACGCTTTTCGTTAAGATTAAGGCAACCACGTTTTGTTACTAGTCATAAACCACTTGTTAGTGGCGCGTTCACTATGTAAAGAAAAGGTTGATCATGTGTGGCATTTTTGCCATCGTGTGACCGCATTTGACAGTCATCTGAGACAGTACGGGACATTGTCTGTCTGACGGGGATCGAGTTGCCGAATCTGAATGGGAATTCCAAGCCTTCGCGCTTGAGCTGGCGTTTGTTGTGCGCCGACATCTGCGGAAAGGCAATAAGGACGGTAGCGGCCGCCCTTCTTGCGCTCGCGGTTTCCTCACCGGTATTCGTTAGTACGCCTTCGCAGGCAGCGGGCGACACCCGCAGCCTCAAGCTCTATTTCATTCATACCGGCGAAAAAGCCGTCATCACCTACAAGCGTAATGGCAAGTTCGACCCCAAGGGTCTGGAGCAGCTGAATCGCTTCCTGCGCGACTGGCGCAAGAACCAGCCGACGAAAATGGACCCGCGGCTGTTCGACCTGATCTGGGAAGTCTATCGCCAGAGCGGTTCGAGGGACTACATCAACGTCGTCTGCGGTTTCCGTTCGCCGGGAACCAACGAGATGCTGCGTGGCCGCTCGCGCAATTCCGGCGTCGCCGAAAAGAGCCAGCATATGCTCGGCAAGGCGATGGACTTCTTCATTCCCGACGTCAAGCTGGCGACGCTGCGCGGCATCGGTATGAAGATGCAGGTCGGCGGCGTCGGCTTCTATCCGAAGTCGGGTTCGCCCTTCGTGCACATGGATGTCGGCGGCGTTCGCGCCTGGCCGCGCATGAGCCGCGACGAGCTGGTTCGGCTCTTCCCGAACGGCAATACCATCCATATTCCGGCCGACGGCAAGCCGCTGCCGGGCTACCAGCAGGCGATGGCCGACTATAAGCGCCGCGTCAGCGGCACGCAGATCCAGATCGCCAGCGCTTCCGAAGCGGCGCCGAAGCACAAGACGCTGTTTGCCGCGCTCTTTGGCGGCGGAGCCGACGAGCAGGAAGACGAGACGGACGATTCCACCCCTGTTGCCGTTGCCAAGGCGACGCCGCCGAAGGCCGAGCCTGCTGCTGTCGAGCCGCAACAGACCGAAGTCGCCGATGTGAACGCGCCGGTGCCGCAGGTTCGCCCGGCGTTCAGCAACCAGCCCGCCGGCAGCGAAGTGGCGAGTGCGCTCGTAGCGCCGCCTTCGGGTAATGCCGCACAGCAGGCTCTTGCGGCGGCCCTTCCGGTCGATCAGGCCCAGCCGCAGCAGTTCGCCGACCTCAGCGCCTACAGCATTCCGGTTCCCTCGCTTCTCGGCCAGCGCCGCGCGCCTGGTGACGCCGAGGTCGCGTCGACCGATCCCATGCTGACGGGCGCAAATGGGCTGCCGGTTCCGACGCCGGTCGAACGCCCTGCCGTTGCCGAGAACCTCCTTGCCGCGGCCGATGCCGATCCGGAGGCAGAAGCCGACGAAGCCGAGCAGGACGCGCTGTCTCCTGCCGTTGCCGATGCGCTCGACCAGCAGCGGAACGAGGGGGAAAGCCAGATCGCGTCGAAGGCGCCGCCGCAGACGGTTGAGCAGGCGATCAACGCCGCGATGACTCAAAAGGCGCCTGCCGCAAAGCCGCCGCTCGAGCTCGCAGCATTGGCGCCGATGACCAAATCGGCAAGCTTTGGCGATAGTTTCGACGAACCGGCCGCCGAAAGCGCCGTAGCGCAGGGTCTTCCTGCCAAGGGTGGTCGCCCGACGCAGAAGGAAGCCGCCGCAGCCGATGCCAGCCGCACGACGGTGCGCACCGAGCCGAAGCTGACGGAAAAGATGATCTCGCAATGGGCGCTCACCAATGCCCGCCTGGAAATGGCCTCCAAGCAGGTCAAGGCGCCGCGGTTCGTCAGCCAGACGATGCGCGCCCAGCCGACCGCCGTCTATGCCGAGGGCTTCAACGTCAAGACCGCTTCGGTCGACCCGGCCCGCTTCAGCGGCACGGCTGTGAATTTCATGGAAGTGCGCAAGTTCAACACGAACTGAGCCTGCCGATTACGGAATATCGAATACCGCCGGAGTGATCCGGCGGTTTTTCTTTGGCCGCTTCGACAGGGTAAGGTCACTGTTTAACCCGGCGCGTTCTTCGCAAAAGAAAAGCCGCCGAAAGGCTCGGCGGCTTGTCGATATCGGCGATGTGGGCGGATCAGCCTTCCGGCGGCGCCTCGATCATGCCGAGCGCGTGCAGGTAGGTATCGAGGATTGCTTCCTCCTCCATGCGCTCCTGCTCGTCCTTCTTGCGCAGCGCCACGACCTTTTTCAGGATCTTGGTATCGAAGCCCATTCCCTTGGCTTCGCCATAGACGTCCTTGATGTCGTCGGCGATGGTCTTCTTTTCTTCTTCCAGCCGTTCAATGCGCTCGATGAAAGCGCGAAGCTGATCGCGGGCGACGCCATGAGCATCAGACATCGTGTTCTCCTGGTTTTTCGGTGATCGATTTTGGATGCCAGTGACTGCCGCGAAGCGGCGTCACGGTCAAGCCTGTTCGCGGTCAGCCAAGCTATTTGTGTGGGTTGTTCAGTTCAAAAGCAGCTTTTTGCACAGGCGAGGCCTCGTTCTGGTGAAGATTTTTCCAGTCCTCATAGGGCATGCCATAGACCATCTCGCGCGATTCGTCCCTGGTAACCGCGACACCTTCGGCCTCGGCGGCTTCGCGATACCAGTTCGACAGGCAGGTGCGGCAGAAGCCGGCCAGATTCATAAGATCGATGTTCTGAACGTCGCTGCGTTCGCGAAGATGTGCGACGAGGCGGCGAAAGGCGGCGGCCTCCAATTCGATCTGTTGTTCCTTGCTGAGCGCGGTCATCTCACTTCCTTTCGTTAGGTGGGGCCTTTCGTTCAATAGGGGCCGGTGCGTGACAGGTGAACGTCGTATTCGTGCAAGGCGGGATTGGCATTCATCGCGGCAAAGATGGGCGCCAGGCGTTCGGCCCATGCCGATATGCCGGTCTCGTCTCCGATCAGATCCTGGCGCACCTCGAGCAGCGCATGCGGAATGCCTGTGATCATGCAATGGCGGTACATGGTATCGCCCTTCAGCGCGCCGTCATAGGGTTCGTTGTCGCCAACGGCGAGATCGGGATCGGCGCGCAGCATGTCAAGCAGCGGGCCGACAGCGCGATGGTCGCTGTCCCAGAGGACGGCAGCGTGCCAGGGACGGGGAATGCCTTTCCAGGCCGGCGTGAAGGAGTGCAGCGACAGCACCAGCGGTGCCCTGCCAGTGGCATTCGCCACGCTGTCGATCGTTGTGGCCACGGCATGGTGATAGGGGCGATGGAAGGTTTCGATGCGGTAGTCCCATTCCTGCGGCGTGATCGGATGATTGCCTGATATGACGGCGCCGTCGGAGATTTTCATGATCAGCGTCGGATCGTCTTCGCCGCGGTTCGGGTCGATCAGCAGGCGCGAAAAGCCGCCGAGCACGGCGGGAACGCCGAGCCTTGCCGAGAGCTGCCGCGTCAGGCCCTCGATGCCGATGTCATAGGCGATGTGGCGGGCGAAGGCCGCGTCGGGAAGTCCCAGCCGGCCATATCGCGCGGGAAGGCGGTTCATCGCGTGATCTGCGAGGATCACCATGCCTTTGTCATGTTTGCCGGATAGGATTTCGAAGGATTGGAAGTCGTCCATCAGGGAATTGCCGTTTGTCATTGCGCCGTCGGGGGCAGTGATCGCATGCGCCTGCGGCGGGTTCAAGCGCGGCAGGCGGGGAGAGGTTGAGCCGGACCCTCGACAGGTGGTTATGAAAGGAAATATAATCGATTAGCATTGCGTTGACTTTCGCTTGACGGCGGCGCAAGAAGACACGGATACGAATAACCGTGGAGCTATTTGGGAGCCGTGTTGATCCAAGCCGCGCCAAGTTTCCTCACGCGGTCCGGGCCGCTGGTCCGTCTCGCTCTGTTCGCTCTTGCAGCCGCCATGCCGTTTTTCATCGCAGATGCCGCACGCGCCGATTTTCGCGTCTGCAACGGAACACAGAATCTCGTCGGCGTCGCGATCGGATACCGGGCCAAGGATGGCTGGGTGACGGAGGGCTGGTGGCAGGTGCCGGCAACGACCTGCGCTACGCTGATCGAGGGAGAATTGCAGTCGCGTTATTATTACCTCTACGCAGAGGACGCCGCCCGGGGAGGACGATGGACGGGTGACGTGCAGATGTGCGTGGCGGAAAACGAATTCAAAATCACGGGTGTGCAGGATTGTTATGCCCGCGGTTACCAGAAGATGGGATTCAAGGAATATGATACGGGCCGCCAGGGTAGCTGGATGGTTCAGCTCTCCGACACCCCAGGGACGCAAGAAAGCCAGAATTGATGAAGCGTAATCGCAAAATTAAAATCCTCGCCACCCTCGGGCCAGCCTCCGCCGAGGAATCGATGATCGAGAAGCTGCATCAGGCTGGTGCCGATGTCTTCCGCATCAATATGAGCCATGCGAGCCACGACGTGATGCGGACGCTTATCCAGCGCATCCGCTCGGTCGAGGCCCGCTCCGGGCGGCCGATCGGCATTCTCGCCGACCTGCAGGGACCGAAACTGCGTGTTGGCAAGTTCGTCGACAGCAAGGTGGACCTGAAGCCCGGCCAGACCTTCACGCTCGACAACAACGAAGCGCTCGGCGACCAGAACCGCGTCTATCTGCCGCATCCCGAGATCCTGGAATCGGTGCAGCCCGGCCACCGCCTGCTGATCGACGACGGCAAGCTCGCCCTGCGCGCAGAAAAATGCGACGGCAAGAGCATCGTCACCACTGTTATTTCGGGTACGCGCATCTCCGACCGCAAGGGTGTCAGCCTTCCCGATACGCTGCTCGGCGTCGGTGCCCTGACGGACAAGGACCGTGCCGACCTCGATGCCGTGCTCGCCACCGACGATGTCGACTGGGTGGCGCTTTCCTTCGTCCAGCGTCCCGACGACCTAGCCGAAGTGCGCAAGATCGCCCGTGGCCGTGTCGGCCTGATGTCGAAGATCGAAAAGCCGCAGGCTCTCGAGCGCATCGAGGAAATCATCGAGCTCTCCGACGCATTGATGGTCGCCCGCGGCGATCTCGGCGTCGAAATGCCGCTCGAATCGGTCCCCGGCATCCAGAAGCAGCTGATCCGCGCCTGCCGCCGTTCGGGCAAGCCGGTGGTCGTTGCCACGCAGATGCTGGAATCGATGATCTCAGCGCCGGTGCCGACACGCGCCGAAGTTTCCGACGTCGCGACCGCCGTCTTCGAAGGTGCGGATGCCGTCATGCTCTCGGCCGAGTCGGCCTCGGGTGACTATCCCGTCGAAGCCGTCGCGACAATGGCGTCGATTGCCACTGCCATCGAGCGCGAGCCGCATTATCCCGGCATCATCTATGCCCAGCGTGCCCAACCGGAAGCCACCGGTGCCGATGCGATCTCGCTTGCCGCCCGCCAGATTGCCGAGACGCTGAAGCTGTCGGCGATCGTCTGTTACACCTCGTCGGGCACGACAGGCCTCCGCGCCTCGCGCGAGCGTCCGCAGGTTCCGATCCTGGCGCTGTCACCGATCATCAAGACGGCACGCCGCCTTGCCATCGTCTGGGGCCTGCATTGCGTCGTCACCCATGACGCGACCGATCTCGACGACATGGTCAACCGCGCCTGCCGCATCGTCGCGGACGAAGGCTTCGGCAAGCCCGGCGATCGCATCATTATCTCGGCCGGCGTGCCTCTCGGCACGCCCGGCGCCACCAACATGATCCGCATTGCCTATATCGGCTCGGACGGCCAGAGCGGCGTCTGATCCAACCGCATGCCTTCGAAAGCCCGCTGCCTGGAGAGGCGGCGGGCTTCTTCGTTGACGGACGGCATTGCCAAGCTTGGCGGCGCGTGCAAGTTTCGGTCGCTGGAGCAGGACATGCTCTGGGTTCGGAGGAGCATCATGGATATCGTCACGCTTCTGGCTTTTGCAGCCGTTTCCTTTGTCGGCATCGCGACGCCGGGGCCAACGGTGCTGCTGGCGCTGACCAACGGTTCTCGGCATGGCCTGCGCCGGGCAGTTGCCGGCATGATCGGCGCGGTGCTGTCCGATTTCGTGCTGATCGGCGCCGTCGCGATCGGGCTCGGTGCGCTGCTCGCCGCATCGGAATTCTGGTTCTCGATGCTGAAATGGGCGGGTGCCGCCTATCTCGCTGTTCTCGGTATCATGCTGCTGCGCTCGAAGGGCACGATCGATGCGGCGTTGAAGTCCGGGGCGGCTGCGGGTGCGACATCACCCTTCTCGATCGGACTGAAGAGCTTCATGGTCGCGGCGACCAATCCGAAGGGTTATCTGTTCTTCTCGGCTTTCCTGCCCCAGTTCATCCACCCGACCATGCCGCAGGCGACGCAATATATGCTGCTCGCCCTTGTCTTTGCCGCGCTCGATTTCCTCATCATGTTCGGCTACGCCTTCTTCGGCTCGCAGGCGGTGCGTTTCCTGAAAACCTCAGGCGCCATGTGGCTGGAGCGAGCCTGCGGTGGCGCGCTGCTGGCGCTTGCCGGCTCGCTGGCCTTCTATCGCCGGGCAACCGTCTGAGTTCAGGGTTGAGGCAGGGATAGGTGGCCGACGCGATAGGCCTGGGTGTGCTCGCCGATCTCGGGAATCTCTCGCCATAACCTGAAGCGTACCCTCGTCCAGCTCGTCGGTTCGAAGCCGGAAACGGAGGCGAGTGCGCCGCCTGTCGTCAGGTCTGCTTCGGCCGCCGCGCTTTCGGCGCGGCGAATATCGCCGAGCGGCGCGTAGGGCTGCGTCTGCAGGATATCGCGTGTGGCGAACCTGGCCGAGGCGATATCGCGCGAGATTTCTGCCTGCCAGACGATCCAGGTCCTCACCTGCGGCCAGCCGAAGGCGCCGGTCAGCGTCTCAAAGCCCGGACCGCAGAGGAAGTCGCTTGCCCCTTGCGGCCTCTGCCAGAGATAGAAGGGCGCATAGAGATTGTCGTGGCTGCCGAACTCTCCCTTGCGGGCGCTGAGATAGGCTTTGAAACCGAGATTGGGAAAGCCGTCGAGCAGCGGACCTTTGTCGCGGATGCGGCGGTCGATGACCGACATGTCGTAATCGGCGGGCAGGGCGAAGCTGTACTGCATGGTGATCATGACTGTCCCTCCACCGGCTGCAGCCATTCGACGATGCTGCCGTTTTCCACCGGTTGAATACTGATATAGCTGAAGGGGCTGTCACCGGCCGCGCCATGCCAGTGGCGCTCGCCGGGCGCAAACCAGACGGCATCGCCGGCACGCAATGTTTCGACCGGGCCGCCCTCGTTTTGCGCCAGCCCGTAGCCCGAAAGTACATAGAGCAGTTGGCCTCTGGGATGCGTGTGCCAACGGGTGATGGTGCCGGGTTCGAGCGTGGCGCGCATTGCGGTGTTCTCGCCATCGGCGCTGCCTTCGAGCAACATCTCGACCCAGAAAGGCGAAGTTGCGACCCCCTCGGGCGAGCGGATTGCCCTGCCAGGGCGCTTGACAGTCATGGTCTTCGGGTTCGAAGCGCTCATTGTCGGCCTCCGACCGCACGAAGCCGCCAGTCTGCGTCGGTCATCTGGGCAATACCATTGCCGAAAGACCAGTCTTCCGGTGCGCTGGTGCTGATGACGATCATCACGTCCTCGGGCCGGAGGCCCGGCGATTGCGCCAGGAGATCGGCGAGCCGCCGATAGAGCGCCTTCTTCATCTCGCCGGTGCGAGGCCTGCCGATCGTGATCGAGATATAGACGAAATCGTCGGAGCGCGGGCCGGCAAGATAGCTGCGGTCGAAGATCAGCTCGTTCCCGTCATGCTGGTGGATGGTCTGGAAGCGGTCGTTTTCGGGCACGTCGAAGGTCTCGACCAGGGCGCGCTGGATGTTATCGGCCAGCGCCGCGAGGTAGTCCGGCGATTTGCCTTTGCGAAGGGAAATGCGAACGAAGGGCATCGGGATCTCCATGGTTCAGGCCGTCCGTCGGCCTTGACAGCAGAACCATCGCACGGCACGATGATACCGAAAATCAGAATTTTTTGGATGAATGATCCTGAAAAATGGGATTATAGAATGCGACGGACGATCTTTGATCTCGAGGTGCTTCGAACCTTTTCGACCGGCATGGAACTCGGCAATTTCGCCAAGGCGGCCGAGCGGCTCGGGCGCTCGACCTCGGCAGTGAGTGCGCAGCTGAAGAAGCTGGAGGAACAGGCGGGCACGCCGATTTTCCGCAAGGTGGGTCGCGGGCTGGCGCTGACCGATGCCGGCGAGACGATGCTCGGTTATGCCAGGCGACTGCTGGAGCTCAACGACGAGGCGGCTGCGGCCGTGCACAGCGTCGAGCTGGAAGGCTGGGTGCGGCTCGGCCTGCAGGAGGACTTCGGCGAGACCCTGCTGCCTGATGTGCTCGGCCGCTTTGCGCGTGCCCATCCGAAGGTCCGGATCGAAGCGCGGGTGGTGCGCAATGCCGAGCTGCTTGAGCGCGTCACATCGGGCAAGCTCGATCTGGCGCTTGCCTGGAGCGATGGCACGCTGACGGCGCATTGCGAGAGGATCGGCGAAGTGCCGATGCGCTGGATCGGACCTTCCGAGGGGCCGCCGGGCTGGCAAGCCGCAAGCGGCGAGCCGATGCCCCTCGCTTCGCTGGAGGCGCCATGCCTGCTGCGGAGTGCAGCGACCAAGGCGCTGGATGAGGCGGGCATTTCCTGGCGGCTCGCCTTCGTCAGTCCGAGCCTCGGCGGTCTCTGGGCCGCGACGGCGGCGGGCCTCGGCCTCACCATCCGCACGCCGATCGGCCTGCCGGCGAAGGTCCGGCCGCTGGCGCCGGGGACAATCGGCCTGCCTGATTTGCCGACGCTCGGCCTGGTCCTGCATCGGGCGGAAGCCGAACCGCAACCGGCTGCGGCGCGGCTTGCCGAACTCGTGCTTCAGTCGGTGCATGGCGCGCTGCGCGAGGTGGTGGCCTGACATCCCAGCATTGACCGTCCGGACGCGTGGCTGTAGCTTTGGGCCGCTATGAAGATGATCACCCTCAATATCGCTACGGCCGTCTTCTTGAGCCTTTAAGGCTCCGCCCTCGGGCATCAGAGGATGCGGTCGCTAATCAGCCTTTTGCGGCTGGCGCGTTGCCGTGGACCGTAATGACCCTGCATCTGGCCAAGGACAGAGCCGGCAGGATTGGCGATAGAGAGATATATCATGACATCAGATATTTATCCGGTGGCGCTGCGTGCCGCGCAGATCGAGCAATTCATCGAAGACGGCTTCGTCAGGGTCGACGATGCTTTTCCCCGCGCATTGGCCGGGGAAGCCCGTGCCACCATGTGGCGTGACATTCCCTTCGCTGCGGATGATCCAAGCACGTGGACGCAGCCGGTCGTGCGGCTTGCCGGCTATGGCGGCGGGCCGTTCGAGAAAGCCGTCAACACGCCGGTATTGCATTCGGCCTTTGATCAGCTCGTCGGCAAGGGGCGCTGGGCGCCGCGCAATGGACTTGGCAGTTTCCCGGTCCGCTTTCCCCATCCGGATGATCCCGGGGATGCCGGTTGGCATGTCGACCTCAGCTATCCCGACGCGGATTCCGATCCGAATGAGCAGCGGGACTTTTCCGCCTGGCGGGTGAACATCACCTCTCGCGGGCGGGCGCTGCTGATGCTCTTCCTGTTCTCGGATGTCGGGGAGGAGGATGCACCGACGCGTATCCGCGTCGGCTCGCATCAGGATATCGCACGCCTTCTGGCGCCGGCGGGCGAAGCGGGGATGGGCCACCTTTGGCTGGAGCATGTCGGGGAAGAGCGGCCGCTGGCGTTGGCGACAGGCCCGGCGGGCACAGTCTATCTATGCCATCCATTCCTCATCCATGCAGCGCAGATGCATCGCGGCAAGGAGCCGCGTTTCATGGCGCAGCCCGGCCTTGCGCCTTCCGAACCTCTTCGGCTTGAACGGCAGGACGGCGCCTATTCGCCGGTCGAGATCGCAATCCGCCGGGCGCTTCAGGAGGGTTAACGAGAACAGGATGCATCCTGCCGCCTACAGCGCCGCGCGTCTTTTCAGACGCGCAAAGGACGCTGTAGCACTTTGAATTGCTGCATAATTTTATCCTTAAATCGATTCCGATTTAAGGAATTATGCAGTAGGCAGGGTGCATCACATTTGCAATTCCTGTAGGGCTGCGCGCCGGATTGCCTGCGGCGGCTGGCCGAAGGCGCGCAGGAAGGCGCGGCGCATGCGCTCGCGATCGGCAAAACCGGTTTCGCGGGCAACGACATCGATCGGGTGGCGGCCCTGCTCCATCATCAGGCGGGCCGCTTCCAGCCGCAGGTTCTCGACGGCCTTGGCCGGCGATTGCCCGGTTTCGGCGCGGAAGGCGCGGCTGAACTGGCGGGGGCTGAGATGGGCGGCTTCCGCCAGCTCCTCCACCGAAAGCGCCGATTTCAGATTGCTGCGGGCGTGGGCGAGCGCATTCTGGATGCGGTCGGATTTGGGCTCCAGTTCCAGAAGGGCGGAAAATTGCGACTGGCCGCCGGCGCGGCGATGATAGACGACGAGCGTGCGGGAAACCGCGCGTGCCACATCGAAACCGTGATCCTTCTCGACCATCGCCAAAGCCAGATCGAGACCGGCCGTCATGCCGGCGGACGTCCAGACGGAACCGTCGATGATGAAGATCCGGTCCTCTTCTATCTTTATCTTGGGATAGCGGCTTTGCAGCTCGCGGGAGACATACCAGTGCGTCGTCGCGCGGCGGTCGTCGAGGATGCCCGCTTCGGCAAGAAAGAAGGCGCCGGTGCAGATCGACGCCAGGCGACGTGTGACGGGCAGGGCGGCGCGAACGAAGTCGGTTTCCGCCGCATTCGGCAGTCTGATACCGGGCGCTCCCGCCACGATCAGCGTGTCGAGGGCCGGGTCCCCAAAGGCCTCCGTCTCCATCACCATGCCAAGCGAATTGGCAATCGGCCCGCCGTGTTCGGAGAGATAGCGGACCTCGTAAACCTTTTCCTCGAGTTCGATATTGGCGAACTCGAAGGCCGAGACGGCAGCGAGGCTCATGATCTGGAAGCCGGGATAGAGAAGAAAGCCGATTTGCTGCATGACCATCGCGTCCTGAAAAGAGGATGTCCTTAAAGGTGGTATATATGACATTTAGGACATTCGCAATCGGGCGTAAGACTCTCCTMAAGCGCAAGGCATCGGGCCGGCGCATGCAAGGAGACAGATTATGACACAGGAACATAAGGGCACGGCGCTGGTAACCGGCGCATCCTCGGGCATCGGCGCAATTTATGCTCACAGGCTGGCAAAGCAGGGCTACGACCTCATCATCGTCGCCCGCAACGGCGATCGGCTGAAGGCGCTGGCAAGCCGGCTGACTGATGAGACCGGCCGGACGGTCGAGACTGTGGCGGCCGACCTCGGCGACAAGGCCGATCTTGCCCGCATCGAAGGCATGCTGAAGGAAGACCGGAGCATCACGCTTCTCGTCAACAATGCCGGCGTCGGCGGAACGGCACCGCTGCTTGCCGCCGATGTCGACAAGATGCAAGAGATGATCGAGCTCAACGTCACGGCGCTGATGCGGCTGACCTATGCCGCCGTTCCCGGCTTCGTCACGCGTGGCGGCGGCACGATCATCAATATTGCGTCCATTGCCGCGATCGCGCCGGAGCTCCTGAACGGCGTCTATGGCGGTACGAAAGCCTTCGTGCTCGCCTTCAGCCAGTCGGTGAAGCATGAGCTGGCGGAGAAGAACATCCGCATTCAGGCCGTGCTGCCTGGCGCCACTGCGACGGAATTCTGGGACATCGCCGGCACGCCGGTCGAGCATCTGCCGAATGAGATCGTGATGTCGGCGGAAAACATGGTCGATGCGTCGCTTGCAGGCCTCGAGCAGGGCGAGTTCGCGACGATTCCGTCGCTCGAAGATGCCGGCCAGCTTGCAGCTTACGAGCAGGCGCGCCAGGCACTGATGCCGAACCTATCTCGCACCGCGCCGGCGAAACGCTACAAGATCGCATAACGATCACAGATAGAAACCATCCGCGGCTCTGCTGCGGATGGTCGATGGCGTTCACTTGAACGATTTTCAGCCGAACCGTTCCAAAGCCATGGCGAAGATATCGGAATCGACATTGCCGCCCGAGGTGACGGCGATGACCGTGTCGCTTTCCAGGGCGTCGCCATGGAAGAGGGCGGCGGCGAGCGCCACCGCGCCGCCGGGCTCGACGACGATCTTCAACCGCGAGAAGGCGAGTGCCATGGCGCGCAGCGCCTCCTCGTCGGTGACGACGATGCCGGCGCCGGCGAGGCGCTTGAGGATCGGGAAGGTGATGTTACCCGGCTGCGGCGTAACGATCGCATCGCAGATCGAGCCCGATACCGCCGCGTTGCGTTCGATCCTGCCGGAGGCGAGCGAGCGGGTGGTGTCGTCGAAATCCCTGGGCTCGCAGGGACGCACGCGAAAGCCGGGAGAACTGGCTTCAAGGGCGAGCGCGATGCCGGAGGTCAATCCGCCGCCGCCGCACGGAACCAGGACTTCGGCTGATGTCACGCCTTCCTCTCCAGCCTGCTCGGAGATTTCAAGACCGGTCGTGCCCTGACCGGCGATGACAAGCGGTTCGTCGAAGGGCTTGATCAGCGTCAGGCCACGCTCGGCCGAAAGTCTCGCGCCGATCTCGTCGCGATCCTCGTTGACGCGGTCGTAAAGCACCACTTCGGCGCCGAAGGCGCGGGTGTTGGCGATCTTCAGCTTCGGCGCATCGCGCGGCATGATGATGACGGAGGGGACATTGTGCAGCTTGGCCGCAAGCGCAACACCCTGGGCGTGGTTGCCGGAGGAGAAGGCGATGACACCTTTGGAGCGCACGGCCGGATCGAGGCCGGAGACGGCCGACCAGCCGCCACGAAACTTGAACGAGCCGGAATGCTGCAGACATTCCGCCTTCACGAACAGGCGCCGGCCGGCGATCTCATTGAGGAAAGGGGAGGAGAGAAGCGGCGTACGCCTGATATGACCGCGCAGACGGGCGCGGGCTGYGACAATCATTTCAATGCTAGCCATTCGGGAATCTTTCTGCTTGCGGGTTCGCTCATGCATAGGGCGAGGCAAGCCAATTGTGAACGGCGACTTTGTCACGGTGACATGAATGGTGCCACCGCTGCTTCGTGAGCCGCGTTGCGCTTCTACCGACTGTTTGACCAGGCGATCCCGAAGCGTCAGTAGCCGCTTGCCGAACCTTCCGCTGCGCGGCTGTCCATGGCGCCGTTGTAGCGGGCGCCGCCGCCTTTTTCGATGGCAGCAAGGCTTTTGCCGCCGACGAGGATGCCGGCGGCCTGGCCCCATTGCGGTGCATCATTGCCTCCATCGAAGCTGTAGCCCATAGCGGCGAGCGTCTTTTCCGTATCCGGCGAAAGTGCATAGGGTTCGAGAAAGACCTTGTCGGGCTGCCATTGGTGGTGGAGACGCGGGGCGTTGACCGCCTGGCTGATATCCATGCCGAAATCGACGACGTTGAGGATCGCCTCCAGCGTGATGGTGATGATGCGCGAGCCGCCGGGGCTGCCGATCACCATGAAGGGCTTACCGTCCCGGGTGACGATAGTCGGGCTCATTGAAGAGAGCGGCGTCTTCTTCGGGACAATCGCATTCGCCTCGCCCTGCACCAATCCGTAGAGGTTCGGCACGCCGGGCTTGGAGGTGAAATCATCCATCTCGTTGTTGAGCAGGACACCCGTGCCGGGTGCCACGACGCCGGCGCCGAAAGAGCCGTTCAGCGTATAGGTGACGGCAACCGCATTGCCCTCGTCGTCGATGATCGAATAATGCGTCGTCTCGGTGCTTTCCTTGCCGCCGAGCGGCTTCAGATTCGCCGAGGCGCCGGCCTTGTAGGGGTCGATCTTGGCGGCAATTTCCGAGGCATATTTCTTGTCGAGCAGTTTCTCGACCGGGTTCTCGACGAAATCGGGATCGCCGAGTGCCGCGTTGCGGTCGACATAGGCGTAGCGCATCGCCTCGACCATGATGTGCACCGTTTCGGCCGAGTTATAGCCGAGATAGGAGAGCGGGTAGCCTTCCAGAACGTTGAGGATCTCGCAGATGATGACGCCGCCGGAGGAGGGCGGAGGCGAGGAGATGATGTCGTAGCCGCGGTAATTGCACTCGATCGGCTTCAATTCGCGCACGGCATATTGCTCGAAATCTTCCTTGGCGAGGATGCCGCCCTTGGCCTGGCTCGCCTTGACGATCGCCTCGGCGGGCGCTGACTTATAAAAGGCGTCGGGGCCTTTTTCGGAGATGGCTGTCAGGACTACGGCAAGGTCCGGCTGCTGGAGTTTTTCGCCCGATGCATAGGGTTTGCCATCCGGTTTCAGGAAGATTTTCGCTGCCGCCTCATCCTTGGCGAGGCGCTTGGCGCCGCCGGCAAAGCTTGCGGCATCGCCCTGTTCCAGCGTGAAGCCCTCCTTGGCGAAGCGGAGCGCCGGTGCGATCAGTTCCTGGCGCGGTTTGGTGCCGTATTTCTCGCGTGCGGTCTCGAAGCCCATGACGGAGCCGGGCACGCCGACGGCGAGATAACCGTCGAGGCTGGCGCGCGGCACGACATCGCCCTTGGCATCGAGATACATGGTCTTCGTTGCGGCAAGCGGCGCGCGTTCGCGGAAATCGAGGAAGGTCTTCGTGCCGTCTTTCAGGCGGATGGTCATGAAGCCGCCGCCGCCGAGATTGCCGGCCGCGGGATAGACGACCGCCAGCGCATAACCGACGGCGACCGCGGCATCGACGGCATTGCCGCCGCTCTTCAGCACCTCGACGCCGACATCGGTCGCCAGATGCTGGGCGGTGACGACCATGCCGTGCTCGGCTTCGACAGGTGCAGGCGAGGCGGCGAAAGCCGAGGTCAGGCTCAGCGACAATGCTGATATGACGGAGATCGTCCCGATATGCAGGCGGCCCATGTTTTCCCCTCCTATGGATAGTGATGGAAAAACATATGGGACGGCAGGAGCTTGAGGCAATGCAAGGGATTCGCTTTAAGCGAGAAGCTCGGCAAGTTTCCTGTTGGTGTCGTCGTCATCGAGCGGGGTATAGACGATAAGCTTCATCTCCGGCCGGTTTGTCAGCGTCAGGCCGGTATGTTCGAAGGACATGCGGCCCTTGACGGGATGGTCGATGCGCTTGATGCCGGACAGCGGGCTGATGACCTCGTGGCGCTGCCACCAGTCGCGAAATTCGTCGCTTGCCTGCTTCAGCAGCGCGATCAGCCGTTCGAAATCCGGATCGCCGGCATAACGCGCGCTGTCGGCGCGGAACATTGCCAGCGAGACGCGGGCAACCGATTCCCAATCGACGAGCAGCTTGCGATGCGCCGGGTCGGCGAAGAGACGATGCATGATGTTGCGTTCGTCGCGGTCGAGCGTGTCGTAACCACCGAACAGCATGTCGGCGGCGCGGTTCCAGGCGAGCACGTCCCACCGGCGGCCGAGCACATAGGCCGGTTGGTGGGTCAGGTTGGCGAGCATGCGTTGCAGCGRCTCGTCGACGCATTCGGGTGCGGACGATACAGCCTGCGGCGCCTGGCGATTGTTGAGGGTGAAGAGATGCCGGCGTTCGGCCTCGTCGAGGCGCAGTGCATCGGCAAGGGTGTTCAGCACCTGTGCGGAGGGCCTGATGTCGCGGCCCTGTTCCAGCCATGTGTACCAAGTGGTGCCGACGCCGGCGAGCATGGCGAGCTCCTCGCGCCGGAGACCCGGCGTGCGCCGACGAAAACCCTCCGGCAAGTCCACCTCGGACGGCGTCAGCCGCTCGCGGCGAGAGCGCAGAAAGGCTGCGAATTCACGGCGGCGGGCTTCGAGTGTGTCGGCTCTCTGGTCCATGACGGTGATCATATCAGTATCGATACCAGGATAAAACTGGAACTGTTTGCCGTTTCCAGACCGCGCATGATGCCGGCGCCGCGGGTGGTTGAAACGCCCGCGGATCGATCAATTCAAGGAGCAGCATCATGTCTTTGCAGCATGTGGTCGTCATCGGCGGTTCTTCCGGCATCGGCCTCGCCACGGCAAAATTACTTTTGAAACAGGGATATACGGTCACCATTGCGGGCCGCGACGGCGAAAAGCTTGCCGCGGCCAAGGCATCTCTCGATGGCGACCTGCGCAGCGTCGTGCTTGATGCGACGGTGCTTTCCCGCCTCGGGGAGGCCTTTGCCGGGATCGGCGCATTCGGCCATCTCGTGCTGGCGATGGGCAGCGGTCACGGCGCCGGACCTTTTGCGACGCTCGACATGACGGATCTGCTTGCCGGTTTCCAGACCAAGCTCATTCCGCATGCCGCGGCTGCCCAGGCGGCTCTACCGCTGCTGCAGCCGGACGGCAGCATCACCTTCGTTTCGGCGGTCAGCGCGCAGGCTGCGATGCCTGGCACGGCTGGGCTTGCGGCCGTCAATGCCGGCATCGAGGCGATGGTGCCGGTGCTTGCCGCCGAGCTGAGGCCGCTGCGTGTCAACGGCGTTTCCCCTGGGGTCGTCGATACGCCGTGGTGGAGTTTCCTGCCATCCGAGCAGCGCGGCAGCGTCTTTGCGGATTTCGCCGGCCGCACGCCGGTCGGCCGTGTCGGCAGACCGGAGGATATTGCAGAGGCGATTGTCTTCCTGATCGGAAACGGCTTCATGAGCGGCCATGTCGTCACCTGTGACGGCGGTGTGCGTCTCAGCGCCTAGAGCATGACGCCGAAAAGTGTGAGCGGTTTTCGGACAACATCATGATTTAACTATTTAATTCAACAGAGTTCAAACGGTCCCGCCGATGGTTGCGTCGGCGGGAAATTCCATGCCGGAGAGATCACGGTCCTTAAGTGCCGCCCATTTCAGCAGCGCATCGAGCGCCGGGCAGAGCGCCTGGCCCCAATCGGTCAGACAATATTCGACTTTGGGCGGCACCTGATGATGAACGATACGGCGGACGATGCCGTCCGCCTCCATCTGCCGGAGCTGCTGGATCAGCATCTTCTGCGAAATGGCCGGAATGGCGCGTTCTAGATCGGAGAAGCGCAGGGTCTTGCCGCCGAAGAGGTGAAAGAGAATGATCAGCTTCCAGCGTCCCTCCAGAATTTTCAGCACGTTTTCGACGCCGGTCGCGGCGGAATAGGGTGTCATCTGACCGCCTTACTTTTTGGTAAGTACCATACTTTTTAGTAGGTTCTTGTTATTTCGTAAGTCTATCGCCATCCTCTTTCCAATGCAAGAAAAGAGGATCTTTCATGACTATAGAACTTCCGAAACCGCTGGCGACCTATTTCACCGCGAAGAACCGCAAGGACATAAATGGCATGCTTTCGGCCTTTGGCGAGGACGCAGATGTGCGCGACGAAGGCGAGGATCTGCGCGGCCATGCGGCCATCCGCGACTGGATGGAAAAGACGACACGCAAATACGGCGTGACCGTCGAGGTGACCGGTCTGGCCGGGACGGAGGCTCAGCCTATCGTCTCCGCCCTCGTCTCCGGTAATTTTCCAGGCAGCCCGGCAATACTGCGCTACCACTTCACACTCGACGACCGGTCCATCATCCGTCTGGAGATCGGCGCATGACGATCGCTCCTGCATTCCCCTTCGATCCGAACGAATTTTCCGGCAAGCGCATTCTCGTCACCGGCGGCACCAAGGGCATGGGCGAGGCGATCGTCGCCCGTCTCTTGGCCGCCGGCGGCCGAGTCGCGACGACGGCGCGTTCGCCACTGCCGAAGGGCCAGGCGCCTGACCTGTTCGTGCAGGCCGACATCAGCACCGCTGCCGGCGTTAAGGCCCTCGTCCAACGGGTGTTCGAAGCATTCGGCGGGCTTGATATCCTTATCAACAATGTTGGCGGATCGTCGGCGCCGAGCGGCGGCTTTGCAGCCCTTGCCGACGAACATTGGCAGGCGGATATCGCCGCGAACCTGCTGGCGCCGGTGCGGCTCGACCGGGCCTTTCTACCCGGCATGATCGAGCGTGGCCATGGCGTCATCATCCATGTGTCGTCGATCCAGAGGCGGCTGCCGCTCTACGAGGCGACACTTGCCTATGCGGCGGCGAAAGCCGGGCTTTCGAATTACAGCAAGGGGCTCTCGAAGGAGGTCGGGCCGAAGGGCGTTAGAGTAAATACTGTCGCGCCGGGCTTTATCGAAACGACGGCAGCCACGGCGTTGATCCAGCGCATCGCCGACGAGGCGGGGACAGATGAGGAGGGCGGCCGGCAAATGTTGATGGGTTCGCTCGGCGGCATTCCGCTCGGCAAGCCAGGGCGCCCCGATGGCGTGGCCGAACTTGTTGCTTTTCTGGCATCGCCGCGTGCGGCCTTTATTCACGGCGCCGAATATACGATCGACGGCGGTACGGTTCCGACCGTCTGATCGCGTGAAGCGGCGGCAAGCCGTTCCTCGGCCCTGCGGGCGATCGCCTGCAGGTCGCGCGGCTTGCCTGATATCTTCTCCATGGCGGCGATGGCGACATCGGTTGCGAGATAATCCGGCTTGTGGCCGACGCCGCTGACGGTGATGAGTTCGGAGCCTGATATATCGCGGGCAAGGCCGCGCGAGTGCAAGTGTTCCCAGACGATCTCGTCGCTGTCGCCTGTTATGATGACGGTCGGCGCGGTGATCTGCGAATAGAGCAGCGACTGCTCCTTCACATAGGCGAGCAGCGTTTTGAAATCGGCGGCGTTGTTATGGAAAGCGTTGGGTCGCAGCACCAGCGACGGCCCCGTTTTTTCGATGTAGTCGGCCGGGCGCGGATTGGGACGGAAGATATTCAGCGTGCCGCGCTCCAGCCGGCTCAGCCCGAGCGGCACGACGATCGCGTGGTTGAAGAGCCAGCCGACGATCGGCACGGTTGCCACATGATAGTACCAGTCGATGCCGCCCGGCCATGGATGGGTGGCAGGCGCGAGGAAGAGCAAGCCGGCGGTCTTATCAGGATGGCGCAGGCCGAAGGCGGCGGTGATCGCGCCGCCGAAGGAATGGCCGACGATGATCGCCTTCTCGATGCCGCGCTTCTCCATCAGTCTGGCGATCGCATCGGCCTGGCCGGAGGGGACGGCGTTCTCAGGGCCGCCGCGCTCGGAATAGCCATGACCGGGGCGATCGACGAACAGCATTTCCGCCCGGCCTTCGAGTGCGGCGCGGAAGGCAACGACCTGGTCGAGCAAATTGCCGCTGGCGCCGTGAATGAAGACCAGTGCCGGCAGATCCGCATTTTCGGGACGCTCGATGTGGACGGCATTCATCCGGTAGCCGCCGACATCCGTCAGTTCGCCGATATTCGGATAGGCGTGTTCGAATTGCCGCGCCTTATAAGTGGAGTAACCGATGGCGGCGGCGAGCGGGGYGAGAAGAGCGGAAACTTCTGCAAGCATGATCTCAACGAGCGATAATTGCGGGACGACCTACTGGCGGCCAACCGCCATATCGTTCCCTCCATATGCTAAAATTGCGCGGCGAAATCCGACGTCAAGAGATCAGACCAGGAATCAGGTGCGGTTGCCGGCGAGTTTTTCCGCAAGCGTGTTGGCCTGTTCCTGCGCAGTGCGTTCGGCGGGATAGACGTCAAGGAAACGCTCCCAAGCCTTCAAGGTCAGCTGGTCGTTGCCGGAATTGCTGAGGATCGCCGCCATGCCGGAGAGCGCGCCGAAATGGCGCGGCTCGAGATCGAGCACACGTTCGATGTCGGACATCGACTTGCGGTAATTGCCCATGACGAAATTCAGCGTGGCGCGKCGGTTCCAACTTTCGGCATAATCAGGCTTCAGCGCGATCGCCTCATCGAGGAAATCGAGGGCCGCGGGATTGCGCTTTTCCTCGATCGCCTTGTCGGCCCACTGCATCAGCAGATTGATGGTGGCGCTGCCGGAATCGTTCCATTCCATGCGGATTTCATTGGCGATGCCGCCGGCCTTTTCGGGATCGCGTTCACGCTTCAGCTGGCTGAAGAGCTGGTCGAGGTGCTGCTTCGGCGAACTGTTGGTATCCGCCTGCTCGACGATGACGTCCTTTTTCGCGGCGGCAGCGGGCTTTTCCGCGGCGGCGACCGGAAAGGAGGCGGTGAGGAGAATGAGGGCGAGCGGCAGCGCCGCTGATGTCAAAGCAAAAAAGCGCATGGCGGGCATATTAGCCCGCCAGCGCCGAAGATCAAACAAATTTGACGTGATCACCGCAGCGACCCACCGGATATATCTGCCGTCGCAAGCTCACGCGGCGAGGCGATCCGGACGCGCGAAATCAGCCCTGACGAGCCTTAAAGCGCGGGTTCAGCTTGTTGATGATGTAGATGCGGCCCTTACGACGAACCAGACGGTTGTCACGGTGACGAGCCTTGAGCGACTTGAGCGAATTCTTGATCTTCATTTTTCTGATCCGCGATCTCTATGGGGGAATTCACATTCGCCCGTATCTTTAACAATCAAAAGCGCGCCATCGGGCGCGCTGTTTAGGTGGGGGAGCAGATACCCCGTCACCTTTTCCGTGTCAACCACATGAAGGTGTTTTTCCCAAGGCGAAGGGGTGTTTTCTCAGGCCAAAACCGGCGATTTCGGCGTCAAGGTGGTGACATGGCCCATCTTGCGACCGGGGCGCCACTCAGTCTTGCCATAGAGATGAACCAGCGTATCGGGGCGCCGCAGCCAGTCGGGAACCGCAAGGATATCGTCGCCGATCAGGTTCTGCATGATGCAGTCGGAATGGCGCTCGGCACTGCCAAGCGGCAGGCCAGCAACGGCGCGGATATGCTGCTCGAACTGGCTGACGACGCAGGCCGCTTCCGTCCAGTGACCGGAGTTGTGGACACGCGGCGCCATTTCGTTGGCAATCAGGCCGCCATCGGCAAGCACGAAGAACTCGATGCCGATGACGCCGACATAGTTCAACGCGGCAAGGATCTTTTCGGCCGATTGGCGCGCGGCGTCCGCCGTCGATGCAGAGATCGCGGCGGGGACCGTCGAGGTGTGAAGGATACCGTCGCGGTGCACATTCTCGGCCGGATCGAAGCAGACGACCGTGCCGTCGGTGGCGCGCGCGGCGATGATCGAGACCTCGCGCTCGAAAGCGACGAAGCTTTCGAGGATGAGCGGCACGCCGTCGAGTGCGGCATAGGCGCCATCCGGGCTGTCGGCCGCCGAGCGGAAAACCTTCTGGCCCTTGCCGTCATAACCGAGACGGCGGGTCTTCAGCACGCCCTGGCCGCCGAAATCCTTAAGTGCCGTCTCAAGATCGGCCTGGCTGTCGATCGCGTGGAAGCGGGCGGTTGATATGCCGCAGTCATTGAGAAAGCGCTTTTCGACGAGGCGGTCCTGGGCGGCTTCCAGCGCCTTCGGCGGCGGAAAGACGGGCACGCTCGCCGAGAGTCTTTCGGCGGCTGCGACGGGCACGTTCTCGAATTCGTAGGTGACGACGTCGCAGATATCGGCGAGTTCGGCCAGTGCCGACGGATCGTCATAGGCGGCGGTAATCTGCCGGTTGGCGAGCTGAGCGGCCGGGCAGTCCGGCTGCGGCTCGAGAATGATCGTGCGAAAATTCAACCGGGCGGCGGCGATGGCCAGCATGCGGCCGAGCTGGCCGCCGCCGATAATGCCGATCGTTCTTGCCGTCATAGGTCGTCCATCGGGTATTCGGCGACGGCAGCACTCTGGCGCTCGCGCCATTCGTCGAGCCGGTCGGCGATTTCTTCGTCGGAAAGGGCAAGCACGGCGGCGGCGAGAAGCGCGGCGTTGACCGCGCCGGCCTTGCCGATGGCAAGCGTGCCCACAGGAATACCGGCCGGCATCTGCACGATGGAAAGAAGACTGTCCTGGCCGGACAGGGCTTTCGACTGGACCGGCACGCCGAAAACCGGCAGCGGTGTCATCGCGGCGGTCATGCCCGGCAGGTGGGCGGCGCCGCCGGCGCCGGCGATGATGACCTTGAAGCCCTCCGCGCGTGCGCCCTTGGCGAAATTGACCAGCCGGTCCACTGTGCGGTGCGCCGAAATTATGCGCGCGTCATAGGGAATTTCCAGCGCCTCCAGCGTGTCGGCGGCGTTTTTCATGGTCTCACAGTCGGACTGGCTGCCCATGATGATGGCGACGGGTGGTCTGTCTGTCATCGTTGCTGCTATTCCCTCTCAGGCGATGATGTCAGGGATGATCTGATCTTCCAGCTTGGAGAGCCTGTCCTTGATGACAAGTTTTTTCTTTTTCATGCGCTGGATTCGCAGAGCATCGCATCCGGTCTGGATCATGGCGTTGATCGCGGCATCGAAATCCTCGTGCTCCTGACGCAGACGCGCCACCGTGAGCCTGATTTCCGCCTGTTCCTGATCGGCCATATGCATTCCCCGTTACCGTCCCTGGACCTTGTCCGATCTGGCGATGATTTCCGCAAGCTCCTATCACCAAATACAGGTAACGGCTAGTTAGTCTTGATCATGAAATTGCCATCCAGTCTTCATCTTTTGGCCTTCGACAAGCCTTCAAAAATATGTCACAGTCCGGCCGTTGACACCTTGATCCCCGACGATGTTGGCCGGGGAGGGTAAGAGGAAGGAAGGGTCATATGACTGTTCAAGCTCATCTTGAGTCACTCCAGAAAAAGCATGTTGCTCTCGAGGAGGAGTTGCACGCGCTCAGAACATCTCCCTCTATTTCCGATACGGAACTTGCCGAATGCAAGCGCCGGAAGCTGCGCATCAAGGACGAGATTCAGCGTCTTAAGTCATCCGTCCACTAATCTTCCCAAGGGTCGCCGGGCGATCATCTTGCGCAACAAGGTAAATCCATCCATTCCGCCAAGAATTAGCAAGAACCGGTGATTTGACACCAGATTTGCGCCAGTCCGATGCATCCGGCATCGCGGCTGGCGCTTTTGGGTCGCCACGTCTCACATGGCGTTCATATGATTTGCATGGTATCCGTTGATCTTATGGGAACCTGCATCAGGCCCAGAACTGATCCAGCCACAAATTGAGCTTGTCGAAGCCGCGGTTATTGACCGTGTAGATACGTTTGGTGCCTTCTGAGGTCACGGAGACGAGATTGCTGTCGAGCAGCGCCTTCAAGTGTTGCGAGACAGCGGGGCGACTGATCGGCAGGCCTTCGGCGAGCTCATTGACCGTCCGTGGCGCGCGACGCAATTCCTCCAGCAGAAACCGCCGGTTCGGATCGGCAATCGCAGAGAAAGGGTCCGTGTTCGACATGACGGGAACGCTACGTCAAACCGGCCGCGCCAGCAAGGAAATTGTGCATTGCAGCGTGCCACGGTCTAAAGCGCGTCGCGAACCTTCAGATTCGCTCGTCGCGCTTTAGGTCTTTGTTTTTACGCATGTCGTTATCGCAAAACCGCTGCACAGTTTTGCGCGACATGCTTTAGCGGTTTCTACCAGCCAAGGCCCTCGCGCACGATCAGGAAGGCGGCGATCAGCGCCATCGCATACATGAAGGGATAGAAGATCTGTGGCTTCATGCGGCGCACGCACCAGGCGCCGGCAATGGTGGCGAGCGGGGCAAAGGGTAGAAGCGTCGCGGAGGTCGCAAGATTCTGGGTGTCGAGCTGGCCGAGCGCGAAATAGGGGATCAGCTTGATGGCGTTGAGGATCGCAAAGAAGCGCACGCTGGTGCCGGTATATTCGCGTGGCTGCAATTTGAGCGGCAGGGCATAGATCTGGAAGGGCGCACCGCCGGCATGAGCAACGAAGCTGCCGTAACCGGAAAATGTCCCCCAGAGGCTGGCGACCACCGGTCGCTGGCCGCGCGGCGGGATCACCTTGCCGGCGCCCGGGCCGAAATTGTTCCAGAAATAGCGCAGGCAAAAGAGGATGGTCACCGCGCCGATGACGATGCGCAGCATGTTGCCCGGAACCAGGGCCGAGGTCGCCCAGCCCAGCGCGATGCCGAAGATGGCGCCAGGCAGCATGATCTTCAACGTCGCCCAGTCGCCATGTTTGCGCCAGATGACGAGCGAGATCATGTCCATGAAGACCAGGATCGGCAGCAGGATGGCCGCCGCCTCGACCGGTGAGACGACGAGGGCGAGGAAGGGCAGGCCGATCAGCGACAAAGCGTCGCCCATGCCACCCTTTGCGAGGCCCACCAGCAGAACGGCGGGCACGGCGGCGTAGTAGAATGACAAATCCTGCGGCATGCTTTCGACGTCCTCCTCTTGCAAGCCTCGTCTAACGGAACTACTCACACAAAACGAGTGCGGATCTCTCATTTCGAAGGGGAATTCGCCGGAAACGGAAAGACCTCATGACCGAACCGGAAAATCGCTGCCGCCTTGTGCTCATCGTGCCTGATATCGCCGATGCCGACGAACAGGCAAAGATCGTCGCCGATGCGCTGAAGGGCGGCGATGTCGCCTCGGTGATCGTGCCGCAATACGGGCTCGACGACGGCACCTTCCAGAAACATGCCGAAAAGCTGGTGCCGCTGATCCAGAATGCTGGAGCAGCCGCGCTGATTGCAGGTGACAGCCGTGTCGCCGGCCGGGCCAAGGCCGATGGCCTGCACCTTTCCAGCAATGCAGAGGCGCTTTCGGAAGCGATCGATAAACATGCGCCGAAGCTGATCGTCGGCGGTGGCAACGCGACCGACCGGCACCATGCGCTGGAGATCGGCGAAGTCAGGCCGGACTATATCTTCTTCGGCAAGCTCGACGGCGATATCAAGCCGGAGGCGCATCCGAAGAACCTTGCGCTCGGCGAATGGTGGGCCTCGATGATCGAGATTCCCTGCATCGTCATGGGCGGCACTGATCCGGCCTCGGCACTCGCCGTCGCCGAAACTGGAGCGGAGTTCGTGGCGCTGCGGCTGGCGGTCTTCGGCGAGCCCGCCCGGGCGCCGTCAGTCGTTGCCGAAATCAATGCGTTGCTTGACGAAAAAGCGCCACGGTTTGAGGATTGAAATCGCGCTCATGCCGATCCCGCCCGCCCGCCTTTTGAAATATATTCTTGCCAGCATGGCCGCCCTCGTTGCGGCCGGGCCGAATGTCGCCTTGGCGCAGGCGCCGGACAGCGTCATCAGCCAGCCGGGAACGGGGCCGGCTTCGACCTTCCGCACCGACCGGCCCTCCGGCCCGGACGTGGGGCCCTCCGATGGCGTCGGTGTGTTCGACCGCATGGGCGCGAAGTTGCCGGATCTGCCGCCGGAGAAGGATTACAAGGGGCCGATCGACGAAGCTTACGGCGCCTTCCAGCGCGGTTACTACCTGACGGCAATGGACAAGGCGCTGCCGCGCGCCCAGCTCGGCGATCCGGCGGCGCAGACGCTGATCGGCGAAATCCTCTCGCAGGGTCTCGGCGTCAAGAAGGACGTGAAGAACGCTGCCTTCTGGTACGGCAAGGCGGCCGAAGGCGGCGATGCGGCGGCAATGTTCAAATATGCGCTGATCCTGATGGAAGGCGAGGGCGTGCCGCGTGACAAGGTCAAGGCCGACGACTACATGCGCAAGGCGGCCGAGGGCGGCAATCCTTCGGCGGAATTCAACTGGGCGCAGCTTCTCATCGCCGACAATCCCGGCGAGAAGGGACTGAAGCTCGCGCTGCCGTTCTACGAGAAATCGGCGGAGCAGGGCATTGCCGATTCGCAATATGCCGTGGCGCAGATCTATGCGACGCTGAAAGACCTGCCGGAGGAAAAGAAGAAGCTCGCCCGCGAGTGGATGGTACGCGCGGCGCGCGCCGGCTTCGACACGGCTCAGCTCGATCTCGGCATCTGGCTGGTCAACGGTGTCGGTGGGCCGAAGGATTACGTCAAGGGTTTCGAATGGCTGAAACTTGCCGCCAATGGCGGTAATGTCGCCGCGCAGAACAAGCTCGCTCATCTCTACATCAACGCCATCGGCACGCCGCCCAATCCGATCGAGGCGGCGAAGTGGTACGTGCTGTCTCGGCGTGCCGGGCTTGCCGATCCGTCGCTCGAGGATTTCTATCTTGGCATCGAGGAGGATCAGCAGAAGGCGGCGATCGAGGCTGCCAACAAATTCCGGCGGCGATAGCGGCCGCTTGGCGATCCGGCCGACGACAGGCGAACGGCCCACTGCACAATTCCTTAAATCGGGATCGATTTAAGGATAAAATTATGCGTCAATTGAAAGTGCTACAGCGTCCTTTGCGCGTCTGAAGAGACGCGCGGCGCCGTAGCGTTCCAACCTAAAAAAGCGCGTCGGCGAAGAGGTCTTCATCGTTTTCGGCTTTGGCGGCCTCGGCAGGAGCGGGAGTATTGTCCTCGCTCGCCGGAATGATGCCGCGATGAATGTTGCGTTCCTGGACCATCGTGTAGTGCTTGAAGATCTTGCGGTCGAGCGGCGCGATCGTCTCGGTGAGATCGGAGATATCGGCGATATCGGTGCCGGCGACGCCTTCGAGCAGATCGGCGCAGCCGGCAAGGACTTCGCCGAGATCATGCTGGAAATCGAGTTTGCCGATCAGCAGGCTGATCTTGGTGGCGACCTCGCGACCGTTCTCGGCGAGCACCTTCAGTTCGTTTTCAATCAGGTTGGCTGCAGAGCGGATGTTGCCGACGGCCGACGTCAGGCTCTCCCCCAGGTTGCCGGCTCCGGCATCGGCGGCGGGGGCGAGGCGCCCGGCCGCGGCTTCGAGCGCCGGCAGGCCATTGACGATGGCGTCGGCGGAATCGTCGAGCTTGCCCGCGAAGATGCGCAGCTCGGCGGTGACGACGTTGATCGACCTGCCTTCTTCACCGAGGCGGCTGCAGCGCAGGTTGGTATTCAAAGCCATATAGTGAATATCGGTCTTGACGGCGCGGATGTTGCCGATCGCTTCGGAGAGCTTGGCGGCCGTGCCGATCGTCGACTGGCTCACCTGATCGGCCTGGCGGCTTGCCGTGTCGACCTGCTTGACGATTTCATGGGCGGCCGAAACGCTGGATTCCAGCGAGCGCATGAAGTTGCCGCCGGCCTCGCCGCTCTCACCGCTCATCTGATCACGCAGCTTGAGGATCTCTCGCATATCGTGGTCGAAACTCGCGATCGTCTTGACGACGTTCTCAGAATCCCGCTGGAAATTTGCGCACATGTCGCTCATCTGCGCTGCCGTCAGATGGTGAATGACGTTCTGGAGGCGCTGGCGCGCGCCGGCGTCGAGCTTCGCGCCATCCTCGCCGGCAAAGAAATCTTCAAGCAGCGAAAAGGTGGCCTGTACATGCTCGATGCGCTGGCGGGTGATATCGCCGATCTGCAGGGCAGACAGCGTCGAGGCGACCTTGCTCTGCACGGCGCGGGCAATCGCGCCGACCTCGCGAGCAATGACGCCGAGATCCCTGCGGTGTTCGGCGATCTTGGCGGCGTCATCACGCAGGGCCCCGGCGACGGCCGGAACGGTATCGGCATAACCCTTCGAAACGCTGGCGCCAAAGGAGGCGGCGAGTTTGACCTCCTTATCGAGACTGTCGAGGTGTGTGGCGAAACGGTTGACCTCATCGGTGCCGGAATAGATACGCTCCAGAATCTCCTGGGCGAAGCCGGCGAATTCGGCAATGCCGGCGCCGGTGATCTTCACCGTCACTGCGAAGGTTCTGAGATAACGCATCGTCTCCTGCATGTCAGCGACGTGCTTGCGCAGCTCCCTGCCAGTATGCGCCAGCGAAACGAGCGCCCGCTGGCGGCCTTCCTCAGTGATCGGCAGCGCCGTCAGGCTCGCCACCGTGGCCCTGAGATCGGCGCCCGTATCGCTCGCCTCTTTATTGTCGAGCGCCGTGGTGACGCTCTCGAGCGAGTTCAGCAAGCGGTTGAGGACATCCATAACCGACAGCAGCACGGTGCCGCCTTCGAGGAAACGTTCCTCGACCTGGCCGCGGGCGGATTCCAGGGTCTGGCTGATGTCCCGCCCTGATGTGTAGGCTGCAGCGTTCGGTGATACCAGAGCGTGTGCCACTTTTATACCTTTTGTTAAAATCCAGGCAATTCAACTCTATTTTTACGGGCAGGATGGAAACGTCCGGTAAACGCGCCGGACTCGCCAGCGTTGTGATTAACGAAAGATGTTGATGGCGTGTCGCTGAAAGCCCAACGCTTGATTTGATGATTCAACATGTTGTTTTTATTTTACTTATTTCTAAATTTTGAGAAAAAAATACAACTTATCCCGGATGAGAATTGGGAGTCGCGGAACGCGCTATACGGCAGTTTCCTACAACCGCTGTTTACCCCGCATTAACGCTGCCGTGAGAGTCCTTTTAGGGTCGTCAAGTATTTTCTGGCCCAGGAGGCTGCATTGGATACTCAGAAACAATATTACGAATCTATAAATTTGCCGGACGTGCTTAGCATCCGTAACGTGACCGAACTATATTCCAAGTTTAATGATGAATTTCATAGCCGTGATACAATMATCGTCAGCATTCCAGAAGGTGCAGAAGCGGATCTGAGTTTCGTTCAGCTTATCGAATCCTCGCGCCGACAAGCAAAATCCAAAGGAAAGATGTTCAAGCTTTCTTCGCCGGCCAATGGCTCGGTCCTGAAGATACTTGAGCACGCAGGTTTCATCGAATGCTTCGATCAAGAAGACGCAAATTTCTGGTTGCATAAAGAGGTGACGTTATGAGTGCAAATATCCTGACTGTCGACGATTCCGCCAGCATTCGTCTGACCACCAAGGTCACGCTGACCAATGCCGGCTATCGCGTCACCGAGGCGGTCAACGGGGCAGAGGGCCTCGCGACGGCGAAGGGCAGCAGCTTCGATCTGATCGTGACCGATCTGAACATGCCTGTCATGGACGGGCTGACGATGATCGAGGAACTGCGCAAGCTGCCGGCGCAGGCGGGCGTTCCGATCATCTTCCTGACGACGGAATCGGACGCCGATCTCAAGGCGCGCGCCAAGGCCGCCGGTGCGACGGGCTGGCTGACCAAGCCGTTCGACCCGGAAAGCCTGGTGAAGATCGTGAAGAAGGTTCTTGGACGATGAGCACGCTCGATCCCGTCGCCGTATTCCGCACGGAGGCTGCCGAATGCCTCGAAGCGATCGAGGCCGGTCTCCTCGACCTGACTCACCAGCTCGACAACAAGGATCTAGTCGACGCCGTGTTCCGCGGGCTCCACACGCTCAAGGGCTCCGGCGCGATGTTTGGCTTCGAGGCACTCGCCGCCTTCACCCATCATTGCGAAACAGCCTTCTACCGCGTCCGCAAGGGCGAGGTCGCGGCGACCAGCGAACTCGTCGCCGCCGTTCTCTCCGCCCAGGACCATATGCGTGCCCTCGTCGACCAGCCGGACGCCGATCATGGCGATATTGGGCATAAGCTTCTGGCACAGTTGCAGGCCGCCGTCGGCGGCAAGGAAGCGGCGCCTGCCGCCACGCCGGTCGCTGTTCCCGCACCCGCAGGCGTGCGCGAGGCACCGGCGAAGAAGAAGAACAGCTGGCGCATCCGCTTCAGCCTGCCCGCCAATTCGATGGCCAACGGCACCAACCCGCTCGGTCTGCTGGACGAGCTGCGCGATCTCGGCGAATGCACCGTGCGCGCCAATACATCGGCCATTCCGGCTCTCGACGAGCTGGTTCCGACGGATCTCCATATTTCCTGGGACGTGACGCTGACCAGCGAGCAGGACCGTTCGGCGATCAACGACGTCTTCATCTTCGTGCTCGATGACATGGAACTCAGTGTCGAGGAGATCGACGGGCCGACAGCGGCAGCCGTCGCTCCGGCCGATGAAAAGGCAGCCCCTGCGCCTGTCGCCGCGGCATCGGCGGCGCCCGTTCCGCCGGCGGCGGCCGTCCCGGAATTCCGTCCYGTCGAGGCGGTTCCGGCCAAGCGCGAGGCGCCTGCCGCCGTCAGCCAGGCGAAGGCGGCCGAGAATGTCCGCGTTCCGGCCGAACGTCTCGACGAGTTGATGGATCGCGTCGGCGAGCTCGTCATCGCGCAATCGCGCCTCAGCCAGCTCGCCAGCGCCAGCACCGATATCGCGCTACGCTCCGTTTCGGAAGAAATCGAACGCCTCTCCGGCGAATTGCGGGACACGATGATGGTGTTGCGCATGGTGCCGGTCGCCACCCTGTTCTCCCGTTTCCGCCGCCTCGTCCATGATCTCGCCCGCGAAACCGGCAAGGTGATCGAACTGGTGACGGAGGGCGAGAGCACCGAAGTCGACAAAACAGTCATCGAGCGTCTGGCCGATCCGCTGGTGCATCTGGTGCGCAACTCGATCGATCACGGCCTCGAAACGCCCGCCGAGCGCCTTGCCTCCGGCAAGATCGAAGCCGGCACGGTGACGCTTTCGGCCCGCCAGGCCGGCGGCGAAGTGATCATCTCGATCAAGGACGACGGCCGCGGTATCAATCGTGAACGGGTTCGCGCCAAGGCGGAATCCTCCGGCCTCATCCAGCCCGGCCAGCCGCTTTCCGACTCCGAGCTGCTGCAACTGATCTTCGCCCCTGGCTTCTCGACGGCTGCCGCGATCACCAATCTGTCCGGCCGCGGGGTCGGCATGGACGTGGTCAAGAAGACGGTCGAAGCGCTCCGCGGCGCGATCGACATTGTCAGCGTGCCGGGACAGGGTTCGGAAGTGTCGCTGCGCATCCCGCTGACGCTCGCCATCATCGACGGCCTACTGGTGCGCGTCGGTTCCGGCCGCTACGTCATCCCGCTCTCGGCAGTCGAGGAATGCCTCGAACTGTCGCTCGAGGAAGATCTCCGCTCGCGCGGCCGCAGCTTCATCTCGCTGCGCGACRGCCTGGTGCCGTTCCTGCGCCTGCGCGACCTCTTCCGCACCGGCACCAAGCCCGACGTGCACCAGAAGGTCGTCGTTATCTCGACCGGCACGGAGCGCGTCGGTCTCGTCGTCGACCAGATCATCGGTGACCACCAGACGGTCATCAAGTCGATGTCAAAACTGCACAATAACGTTGCGACCTTCTCGGGCGCGACCATTCTCGGCGACGGCAGCGTCGCTCTCATTCTCGACGTCGGGCACCTGGTTGCCGCGGGTCAGCAACAGGAGGCGCAATTGCGGGTGGCAGGATGAGTGCAACAGCAGCAACAGCCGAACGATTCGACAATCACTGGAGCTATGCCGAGGAAGTCGAGGTCCTGACCTTCGATCTCAACGGCGAAACCTTCGCGCTGGAGGCGGTCATCGTCCAGGAAATCCTGGACCTGCTTCCCGAGACCGCTGTGCCGGGCAGCCAGCCCTTCGTCGCCAGCGTCATCAACTTTCGCGGCAAGGTCATTCCGCTCGCCGATCTGCGTCTCGCCTTCGGGATGGAAGCAGYTGAGGCGACGATCGACAGCCGCTTCATCGTCATCGAGATCGACCTGCAGGGCGAGCAGACGCTCGTCGGCCTCAGGACCGACAAGGTGAACGAGGTGACGACGCTTTCAAAGTCCGCCAGCGAGGCTCCGCCCAGCGTCGGCATGCGCTGGCGCGCCGATTACATCAACTGCCTGGTGAAGAGGGGCGGAGAATTCATCATTCTCCCCAATCTGCAGGCAATCTTTTCATCGAGGCACGATGCGGCAGGCGCCGTCAATTGACGCTGGATGAATTCAACGAGGGGTTTGGGGACCATGCGACTGACAATCAAGACGAAACTGGTGACCGCGTTCACCTTCATCATTGTAATGCTCGTGGGTACCGCCGTTTACGGTATCTTCAGCCTTGGATCGCTGAACGACACGATCGATAAGCTTCTCTCCGGCCCGGCAGCCCGCCTCGACCTGGCGCAACAGATCAATATTGCCCAGCTCGAGGCCATCCGCCAGCAGAAGAATCTGCTCACCGCCCGTGGCGCAGACGAAACGGCCGGGGCAATCGCCAAGGGCAATCAGGCCCGCAAGGAGTTCGCCGACGCCTTCAGCCAGGTGCTGGCGCTGGCAACGGAAGAAGGCAAGGCGCGCTGGGCGCGCATCGCTGAACTTTCCAAGACCTTCAATGGAGCCGACGATCAAATCCGAGAATATGTGAAGGCCGGCAATGCGGAAGGCGCAAATACCATCTCCGTTACGACGGCGCGGGCCGCTGCCAACGACATCGACTCGACGCTCAGCGAGATCCTGGCACTTGAAAAGCAGCGCATGAAGGCTGCGGACGACGGCGCCGAAGCGCAGTACACGACGACGCGCACAATGATGGTTGCGGTCGCCGCCGTCGCCCTGCTGATTGCTGCCTTCACCGCCTTCTGGATCGCCAGCACGATCAGCAAGGGCCTCAGCCGCGCCAACACCGTGGTTCGCGAGGTGTCGGAAGGCGATCTGACGAAGATGGCGGATATCACCAGCCATGACGAAATCGGCGAACTTCTGGGCAACGTCAATACGATGATCGAACGCCTGCGCGGCGTCGTCGCCGACGCGCTGTCGGCCGCCGACAACGTCTCCTCCGGCAGCCAGGAACTTTCGGCGAGTTCGGAACAGGTGTCGCAGGGCGCTACCGAACAGGCGGCTTCGGCCGAAGAGGCTTCCGCCTCGATGGAAGAGATGGCCGCCAACATCAAGCAGAACGCCGATAACGCCGCCCAGACGGAGAAGATCGCCCGCCAGTCGGCCAAGGATGCGGAGATGAGCGGTGAAGCGGTGACGCGCGCCGTCGACGCCATGCGCACGATCGCCCAGAAGATCGGCATCGTCCAGGAGATCGCCCGCCAGACCGATCTGCTCGCCTTGAATGCCGCCGTCGAAGCCGCTCGTGCGGGTGAACACGGCAAGGGTTTTGCGGTGGTCGCCTCGGAGGTGCGCAAGCTTGCCGAACGCAGTCAGTCGGCTGCAGCGGAAATCAGCTCGATGTCGAGCGACACGGTCAAGGCTGCCGCCGATGCCGGCGACATGCTCGGCCGGCTGGTGCCCGACATCCGCAAGACGGCGGAACTGGTCTCCGAGATCAGTGCGGCCTGCCGCGAACAGGATATCGGCGCCTCGCAGATCAACGAGGCGATCCAGCAGCTCGACAAGGTGACGCAGCAGAATGCCGGTGCTTCCGAGCAGATGTCGGCAACCTCCGAGGAGCTCGCCTCCCAGGCAGAGGAACTGCAGACCTCGATCGCCTTCTTCAAGGTCGATACGGCAGGCAGCGCGCGGCCCGGCGCCCACAAGACCCAGCCAAAAGCTTCGGCCAAGGTGAAGGCCCCGGCCGCCGTCCGCAAACCCGCCCCGCAGGCCCACAGCCAGGGCCGCGGCCAGACGATTTCGGCCCAGCAGCAGCGTCTCAAGGGCTTTGCTCTCGATATGTCGATGGGCGGTCCAGACGCCAGCGACGACGATTTCAGGGAGAGCGCATAAGCGCTGTCCGGGGAGAGGCTAGCTCTCCCGGGGAAAGCGCCTGAGCGCCTTCGCCTCAAACCGATCCCTCGGGCTGCTCCGGTGGCCCGAGGTGGGAATATCCCCCAACGCATGTAGGCGTTGGCGCTGCGATCGATAGATGTCCGGCTGCCGGGAAGTGAATGTAGTCGCTTTCCCCCTTTTCAGACACATCACTTTCAAGCTCGACGCCCCGTTGACGGGACGTGTCTCTATCCATTCGTATTGACCGCATAGGGGGTATCACATGCGTTTCACCATCAAGCTCAAATTGGGTCTTGCCTTCGGCATCATGACGCTGCTGCTGATCGGCATCGCGGTTTATGGAAGCCTGAGCCTCGGCACCTTGAATGAAGCAAGCGGCAATATGATCGACGGCCCGATGCGCCGCCTGGAACTGGCGCTGAACGCCAATGTTGCCGAAGTCAACGCCATCCGCGCCCAGAAGAACGCGCTGCTTTCCACGGATCCCGACGCGACTGCCGGTTTCTACAAGGAAGCCGACCAGAACTTGCAGGCCATGTTCGATGCTGTCGATGCCGGCCTTGCGATCGCCTCGCCCGAAGGCAAGCCCTATTGGGAAAAGTTGCTGACGATCGGTGCGAAATTCCGCGACAGATCCGCCGAACTGCAGCAGCTTGACGCCAGGGGCGATCGAGCCGGCGCCCTGGCGCTGTCGCTCGGCGACCTGCGCACGATGACCAACGACATGGGTGAGGCGATTGCCCCACTCATCGAGATCCAGCGCAAGGGCATGAAGGCGACCGATCAGTCGAACACCGATCTTTACAACTCGACGAAGCTGATCCTCGGCACCGCTTCCGGTATCGCCGTGCTCATAGCTCTCGGCGCTGCACTGTGGATCACGCTCGGCATCAACAACGGTCTGCGGAAGATCACGACCGTCGTAAACGCCGTCGCGATCGGCGACCTCAACCAGAAGGTCGATGTCAAGACCAATGACGAGATCAAGGATCTCATCAATACGGTCAATACCATGACTGCCAATCTGCGTGCCACGGCAGCACTTGCCGACCAGATCGCCATGGGCGACCTCAGCACCGATGCCAGGCCGCTTTCGGACAAGGATACGCTCGGCATCGCGATGCAGAGCATGATCTCCAACCTGCGGACCACCGCCGGCATTGCCGATCAGATCGCAAACGGCGACCTGACGGTGTCTCCGAAGCCGCTCTCCGATAAGGATGCGCTGGGCATCGCGCTCGAGCAGATGGTCGAGCGCCTGCGCGGCGTCGTCGCCGACGCGATCTCCGCTGCCGAAAACGTCTCTTCCGGCAGCCAGGAACTTTCGGCAAGCTCGGAACAGGTATCGCAAGGCGCAACCGAACAGGCGGCGTCCGCCGAAGAGGCGTCCGCGTCGATGGAGGAGATGGCCTCCAACATCAAGCAGAACGCCGACAACGCCGCCCAGACGGAAAAAATCGCCCGTCAGTCGGCCAAGGATGCGGAAGCCAGCGGCGAGGCCGTCTCCCGCGCCGTCGATGCCATGCGCACGATTGCCCAGAAGATCGGTATCGTCCAGGAGATTGCCCGCCAGACCGACCTTCTCGCTCTTAACGCCGCCGTCGAAGCCGCTCGTGCGGGTGAACACGGCAAGGGTTTTGCGGTCGTCGCATCTGAAGTGCGCAAGCTTGCCGAACGCAGCCAGTCGGCTGCAGCGGAAATCAGCGCCATGTCGACTGACACCGTCACGGCTGCCCAGGAAGCCGGCGACATGCTCGGCCGCCTGGTGCCCGACATCCGCAAGACAGCCGAGCTGGTCTCCGAGATCAGTGCGGCCTGCCGTGAACAGGATATCGGGGCTGCCCAGATCAACGAAGCGATCCAACAGCTCGACAAGGTGACGCAGCAGAATGCCGGCGCCTCCGAGCAGATGTCGGCAACCTCCGAGGAGCTTGCCTCCCAGGCGGAGGAACTGCAGACCTCGATTGCCTTCTTCAAGGTCGATACGGCAGGCGGGCGCCGCGAGCGCGCGCCGGCTGCAAAACTCACCGCCCGCAGCCGGACTCAGGCTGCACCGCGCAAACCGGTCGGCAAGGCGCCGGTGAATACGGTCGCCGGTCAGCAGGCCCGCGTGAAGGGCTTTGCCCTCGACCTGTCGATGGGCGGTCCCGACACGGCCGATGACGAGTTTAGGGAGAGCGCATAGCGCTCACCTGGGGAAAGCGCATAACCGCTCCCCGTTCGCAATTGTCGTGGACCAGTCAGGATGGCCCGCGACGCACGCTTCGCCTACCGGAATTTCTTTGCTGCATGATGCCGCGCCCCTTGGTCCACATTAATTGCTTCGCTCTCGGAGAGGTATATTGAGATGCGTATTACGATCAAACTTAAGCTCGCAGCCGCATTCGGCTTTGTCATATTGTTGCTGGTGGGCAGCGCGGTCTATGGAATCATCAGCCTCAGTTCCCTGAACGATGCTGTCGGCAACCTTGTTTCTGGTCCGGCAAAGAGGCTGGAACTGGCTCTGGAGGCAAAGACTGCGGAGCTTAATGCCGTTCGCTGGCAGAAGAATGCGCTTCTGGAAATGGATCCCGAAGTGGCCAGGAAGGACTACCAGAATTCGGCGAAGAGCCTGGATGACATGGTGGTCTTCGCCACAGGCGGCCAACAGCTCGCAACAGACGAGGGCAAGCCCACCTGGGACAGGCTGGTCGAGTTGGCCAAACGCTTCAGTGAGKGCTCCAACAAAGTCGCCTCTATCCAGGAAAGCGGCGACAGGGCAGCGGCAGCGGCGCTTTCGTCGGGAGAGGTCCGCGGCCTCGTCATGGAACTGGAAGAGGTTTTCGAGACGCTCGTCACGCTTCAGCAGAAGTCGATGGCGCAAGCCGATAACGACACCGACGTTCTTTATAGTTCGACGAAGAACATGCTGATTGGTATCGCGATCGGGGCTTCCGTCATCGCTTTCGCCGCTGCGCTGTGGATCGCGCTCGGCGTCAACAGCGGCCTGCGCAAGATCATGAACGTTGCCAGCGCCGTCGCCATCGGTGATCTCAACCAGAAGATCGAGATCAAGAGCAACGACGAGATCAAGGATCTGGTCAACACGATCAACGTCATGACGGACAATCTTCGCAACACCGCCGAGATTGCCAATCAGATCGCGAATGGCGACCTGACGGTGTCCCCGAAGCCATTGTCGGAGAAGGACATGCTCGGCATTGCGCTCGAACAGATGGTCGAGCGCCTGCGCGGCGTCGTCACCGATGCGGCTGCAGCCGCAGAAAATGTTTCGGCCGGCAGCCAGGAACTTTCCTCGAGCTCGGGACAGGTGTCGCAGGGCGCTACCGAACAAGCCGCGTCGGCCGAAGAGGCTTCCGCCTCGATGGAAGAAATGGCCGCGAACATCAAGCAGAACGCCGATAACGCCGCCCAGACTGAAAAAATCGCCCGCCAGTCGGCCAAGGATGCGGAAGCCAGTGGTGACGCGGTGACGCGCGCCGTCCAGGCGATGCGGACCATTGCCGAGAAGATCGGCATCGTCCAGGAAATCGCCCGCCAGACCGATCTGTTGGCGCTCAACGCTGCCGTCGAAGCCGCTCGTGCGGGTGAACACGGCAAGGGGTTTGCGGTGGTCGCATCTGAAGTGCGCAAGCTTGCCGAACGCAGTCAGTCGGCCGCTGCCGAAATCAGCTCGATGTCGGGCGATACGGTCAAGGCCGCTCAGGAAGCCGGCGACATGCTCGGCCGGCTGGTGCCCGATATCCGCAAGACGGCCGAATTGGTCTCCGAGATCAGCGCCGCATGCCGCGAACAGGATGTCGGCGCTTCGCAGATCAATGAAGCGATCGAGCAGCTCGACAAGGTGACGCAGCAGAATGCCGGTGCCTCCGAGCAGATGTCGGCGACCTCGGAAGAGCTCGCGACCCAAGCGGAAGAGCTGCAGGCTTCGATTGCCTTCTTCAAGCTCGATACAGCAAGCAATCGCCAGTCCCGCATGCCGGCCGCCAAGGTCACGGTCCGCAGCCCGGCTTCCGTCGCCGGCCGCAAGCCTACGCCCAAGAAGCCGGCTGCCAACAACGTCGCCAGCCAGCAGGCGCGGGTGAAAGGCTTCGCTCTCGATCTCTCCATGGGCGGTCCCGATGATGGGGACGTCGAATTCAAGGAAAGCGCATGATCATGGCCACGACATCTTTGGAAGCGCAATTCGTGACCTTCAGCCTCGGCGAGGAGATCTTCGCCGTGCCGGTTGAGGTTGTACGGGAAATCCTCGATTATGCGGAAGCTTTCAAGATTCCGAATGGTCCCGACTATCTGCTCGGCCTGCGTGACGTACGCGGGCAGGGCGTGCCGACAATCGATCTTCGATTGAAGCTCGGCATGACGAAGACTGTGCCGACCCCGCACACGCGCGTGCTCGTCCTCGACGTGCCAATGGAAAGCCGGCTGCTGACCCTTGGCCTCGTTGCCGACCGCGTCTTCGAGGTCACGCCATTCCGGCGCGAGCAGATCGAGGCGGCGCCTGATATCGGCGTGCGCTGGCGCTCGGACTATATCGCCGGCGTCGTTCGTCGTGAAAACGGCTTCGTCGTCATCATCGATCTTGCACGGTTGCTGTCGCGCGAGGACGCCTCGGCACTGCAATCGGCGGCCTGACCCGCGCATCAACTCGGAGTACTGCGTTCTATGAGTATGGCAGCAGCGGTGGAAACCCAATTGCCGGGCGACCGGATCAGCAAGCGCAATTTCGACAAGCTTGCCCGGTTCATCTACGATTATAGCGGCATCAAGATGCCGCCGACCAAGCTGACGATGCTCGAAGGGCGGCTGAGGCGCCGCCTTCGCGCAACCAACCATGCGACCTTCGACGATTATTGCGACTTCCTCTTCAATCATGACGGCCTCGACCAGGAAACCGTCTACCTGATCGATGTCGTGACGACGAATAAGACCGACTTTTTCCGCGAAGCCAAGCATTTCGACTATCTGCAGACGGTCGCGCTGCCAACGATCGCCAATAGCGGCGTTCGGACCATCCGCACCTGGAGTTCAGCCTGCTCGACGGGAGCCGAGCCCTATACGATAGCGATGGTGTTGGCGGAATTCGCTGAAAGCCGCAACAACGTCTCCTACAGCGTGCTGGCCACCGACCTTTCCACCGACGTGCTGCAGACAGCGCGCCGGGGCATCTATCCGGAAGATCTTATAGCGCCGGTGCCGCGCGACCTGCAGCGCAAATACGTGCTGACGGCCAAGCAGCCGGATCGGCGGGAGGTTCGCATCAACCCCAAACTGCGCAGCAAGGTGGGCTTTGCCCGCATGAACCTGATGGACGAGAAATACCCGATCGGCGAGTTGATGAACGTCATCTTCTGCCGCAACGTGCTAATCTACTTCGACAAGCAGACTCAGGCCGGTGTTCTCAACCGCCTCTGTGCCTGCCTGGCGAAGGGCGGCTACATGTTCATCGGCCATTCTGAATCGATCACCGGCTTCGATCTGCCGTTGAAGCAGGTCTCGAATACGGTGTTTCAGCGTATCTAAAGCGCATCGCGTCATCCCAAACCGCTGCGCACTTCTGGACGGCATGCATTAGGGGCATTCATGGCTAAGAAAATCCGCGTTCTCATCATCGACGATTCCGCCAGCGTCCGCCAGACGCTGACCCATGTGCTGGAGCAGGATCCCGATATCGAGATCATGGCGGTCGCATCCGACCCCTTCATGGCGGCGCGGAAGCTGCAGGAGGAGATCCCCGATGTCATCACGCTCGACGTGGAGATGCCGCGCATGGATGGCATTACCTTCCTGCGCAAGCTGATGGCGCAGCGGCCGATCCCTGTCGTGATGTGCTCGTCGCTGACGGAAGCGGGTTCGGAGACCCTGATCCAGGCGCTGGAGGCCGGTGCCGTCGACGTCATTCTGAAATCGAAGATCGGGGCCGCCGACAGCCTTGCCGATGATGCGATGCGTATTCGCGAAGTCGTCAAAAGCGCCTCGCATGCACGGCTTTCCAATGTCCGCCGCGCCGCCGGAACCATCCGTTCCGCTTCAGCGGAGGGGCCGGCCAAGAAACTGACGGCGGATGTGATGCTGCCGCCACCGACGGGGCGAGCCATGGCGAAGACGACGGAGATGGTCGTGTGCGTCGGCGCCTCCACCGGCGGCACCGAAGCACTGCGCGAGTTCCTGGAGGAGCTGCCGGCCAATGCGCCTGGCATGGTGATCGTCCAGCATATGCCTGAGAAATTCACCGCCGCCTTCGCCAAGCGGCTGAACGGGCTCTGCGAGGTCGAGGTCAAGGAAGCCGTCGATGGCGATCCGGTGCTGCGCGGCCATGTGCTGATCGCGCCAGGCGACAAGCACATGCTGCTCGAGCGCCAGGGTGCGCGCTACTATGTGAGCGTGAAGACCGGGCCGCTGGTGTCGCGACACCGGCCTTCCGTCGACGTGCTCTTCCGCTCGGCGGCGCGCTCGGCCGGCTCGAACGCCATGGGCATCATCATGACCGGCATGGGCGACGACGGTGCGCGCGGCATGCTGGAAATGCACGAGGCCGGCGCCTACACGGTGGCGCAGGACGAGGCGAGTTCCGTTGTTTTCGGCATGCCGAAGGAGGCGATCGCCAAAGGCGGCGTCGACCGGATCCTGCCGCTCGATCAGATCGCTCGTGAAGTGCTGATGACGCAACAGAAGTTCTAGGACCTCTTTAAACAGCCAGACCGAAGCCGGCGGTATCGCAGGATGCCGCCGGTTTTTGGTTGTAGCCCTGCAGGCTCTCCATTCAGGCGAGGTAACCGCCGTCGATCGTCAGGCTGGCGCCGGTGACGAAAGCGGCCTCGGCACTGGCGAGATAGGCGGCGAGGCCGGCAATCTCGCGGTCCTCACCCAAACGGCCAAGCGCCATCAGCGGCTTGAGGCGCTCATGATCGTCCTCATTGGGGTTCATGTCGGTCGCCGTCGGGCCGGGCTGGATGTTGTTGACGGTGATGCCGCGTGGGCCGAGATCGCGGGCGAGGCCGCGGGTCATCGAGGCGATCGCGCCCTTCGTCATACTATAGACCGCGGAGGTCGGAAAGCCGCTGCGATCGGCGGTGACGCTGCCGATGGTGATGACGCGGCCGCCTTCCTTCATGTGTCTTGCCGCTGCCTGGATGCCGACGAAGGCAGCGCGGACGTTGACGGCGAACATCCGGTCGAAATCTTCGAGCGAATAGTCGTCGAGCGGGTTGAGGATGAGAATGCCGGCATTGCTGACGAGAATGTCGAGACCGCCAAAATGCCCGGCTGTCAACGCGATGGCATCCTGTACGGCCTTCGCATCGGCGCTGTCGGCCCGGATTGCCAGCGCCCTGCCGCCAGCAGCCTCCAGCTCGGCGACGATCGCCTTCGCCTTGTGCTCCGAGCTGGAATAGGTGAAGGCGACGGCGGCGCCGTCAGCGGCGAGCCTGCGGACGATGGCGGCACCGATGCCGCGCGAGCCGCCGGTGACGAGGGCGATCTTGGTGGAAAGGGGTTGAGACATTTATGCTTCCTTTGTTTTTGGATTGATCAGTCTAGAATTGTCCATGGAAAGGCCGGTTCGGAGTTATCCCTTCGTCAGCGGAGGCTTCTGATTGCCATGCGTGCGATACCGCGGAGCGTCTCGGGTGGGGCGCCGTTTCGGGCGCTAACTTTCATGCCCGACAAAGCAGCGCCGAGAAACGGGATGGCGTCGGCGATATCGATATCTGTTGCGAGTTCTCCGGTCCTGCGAGCCTCAGCGAGAAGGCTCTCGATCGCCGCGTGAAGCGCGTGGCCGGCGCTGTCGGCAAGGGCTGCGATCTCGGCATCGGTGCGGCCGAATTCACAGATGGCGCTGACACCGAGGCAGCAGCGCCGTGCCTCGGCAGCGGGACGCGAGGCGAAGGCGACGAGAGCGCCTTCCAGAGCCTCGATCGGCCGGTCTTCGCGGCGAAGATCAGCGATGATCTTGTCGATGCTCTCCACATTGTAGCGCTTCAGCGCTTCCAGATAGAGGCCGCGCTTGTCGCCGAAGGTATCGTACATGCTTTGCCGGCTGATCTTCATCGCCGTCAGCAATTCCTCGGTCGAAGTGCCCTCATAGCCGTGCTCGGAAAATACGCCGATGGCGGCATGAAGGGCGGTGTCGCGATCGAATTCCTTGTGTCGTGCCATGACCAGGCTTCTACTCTTATTGGACTGATCTGTCCAGAATAAAATTAATGGTTTCTGGCGCCGCAGGGCAGCCATGCGTGCCTCCCCTTGAAATTTCCCTGATTTTGTGGTCTTGAGGCCGCCAATCTTCGCAGCGCTGCCTGTCATGCATGTTCAGGGACACTTCCCGGCCCTGGCAGCGCGCGCGCCTCGTATCAGTCCCAAGGAAAAATGCGCCGATGGCCCGTTCAGCTCTTCTCAATGTCATGGTTCAGGCTGCCCTCAAGGCAGGAAAATCGCTGGGGCGTGATTTCGGCGAAGTGCAGAACCTGCAGGTTTCCGTAAAAGGACCGGGCGACTTCGTTTCCACCGCCGATCGCAAGGCCGAAAAAATCGTCAAGGAAGAGTTGCTCAAGGCGCGTCCGACCTATGGCTTCCTCGGCGAGGAAAGCGAGGAAATCAAGGGTACGGACGGCGCGCATCGCTGGATTGTCGACCCGCTCGACGGCACGACGAACTTCCTGCACGGCATCCCGGCCTTTGCTGTCTCGATCGCGCTCGAACGCAACGGCGAGATCGTTGCCGCCGTCGTTTTCAATCCGGCAACCGACGAGCTCTATACCGCCGAGCGCGGGGGCGGCGCCTTCCTCAATGACCGACGCCTGCGCGTCGCCGCGCGTCGCGCGCTGTCGGATTGCGTCATCGGCTGCGGTGTGCCGGCGCTCGGCAAGCGCAATCACGGCAAGTTCCTGGTCGAGCTTCGCCACGTGATGGGCGAAGTGGCGGGCATCCGCCGCCTGGGTTCGCCGACCCTCGATCTTGCCTATGTCGCTGCCGGGCGGTTCGACGGTTTCTGGGAAGCGGAGCTTGCGCCGTGGGACATGGCAGCCGGCATCCTGCTCATCCGCGAAGCCGGCGGTTTCGCCACCGACTGGGACGGTGGCGCAACGATGCTGGAGAGCGGCGCGATCGTCGCCGGCAACGAGATCATCCACAAGGCGTTAATCGAAGTCATCAAGCGGCCGGTTCCCGCCAAGTGACCGAACGAAAATCTGGCTGTTGTAAAGTCACGGTTTTCGCCCCGGCATACTTCAATTCGGCACAATGTTGCTCTAGTCTCCGCCAGCAATGACTCCGGAGGCAGCGACCCTATGGAAAATGTGAATGTGGCGGAGATCGGCTCCACCGAAAAGACGGCTGGCACCTATGCCAACAGGCTTTCGAGCCCCATGCCCTTCCTCTGGACGATGCTGCTTTTCCTCGTCATCGTCGGTTTTATCGCCGCTATCCTCTTCCGCCAGACGCAGACCGCCTTCATGCACAATCCGGCCCTGAACGGCCTGATCGTCGGCGTTCTCGCGGTCGGAATCATCCTTGTTTTCAACCACGTACTGGCGCTTCGCCCCGAGGTGCGCTGGTTTAATTCGTTCCGCGCCGCCGGCAGCGTCGACAAGGTCAACCGCAATCCGCGGCTGCTTGCACCAATGCGGGCGCTGCTCGGCAGCCGCAAGTCCGCAGTGTCTCTGTCGACGACGGCGCTGCGCTCGATCCTCGATTCGATTGCCAGCCGCCTCGACGAATCGCGCGACGTTTCACGCTACCTGATCGGCCTCTTGGTCTTCCTCGGCCTGCTCGGCACCTTCTGGGGCCTCATAGGCACGATTGGTTCGATCAGCATTGTCATCCAGTCGCTCGATGCCGGTTCGAACGGCACCGGGGACGTGCTCTCGGCGCTGAAGGAAGGGCTTTCCACGCCGCTTTCGGGCATGGGCCAGGCCTTCTCCTCCTCGCTGCTCGGCCTTTCCGGTTCGCTCATTCTCGGCTTCCTCGACCTGCAGGCCGGCCGCGCGCAAAACCGCTTCTATATGGAGCTGGAAAACTGGCTCTCCTCGGTGACGGATGTCGGCTCCGATCATCTTGCCCCGGCTCTCGACGCCGTTTCCGGCGCGTCCTCAGACGACATGCGCGCGCTCTCCGATTATCTGCGCAAAGTCTCCGAAGAGGGCGGCGCCGGCAGCCAACGCTCCGTCGCTGCGATGGCAAGCCTTGCCGAAGGTATTCAGGGCCTCGTCAAAAACATGCGCAACGAGCAGCAGATGCTGCGCGACTGGATCGAGGCACAGCAGGACGAGGCGAAGGCGATGCGCCGGACGCTTGACCGGCTTGCCGAACGCATCGGTGTGCAGGAGCGCGCGGGCGACCGGGGCGAGCGTTTGCGCGACCGTGCCAGCCAGGCAGAAAAGAGCGAGGGCAAGTAAGCCATGGCTCTTGCCCGCAATCGGCGCCGCGAACGCACGGTCGATTACTGGCCGGGCTTCGTCGACGCGCTGTCGACGCTGCTCATATCGATCATGTTCCTGCTGACGGTCTTCGTCGTCGGGCAGTTCATCCTCAGCCGCGAGATCACCGGACGCGATGAGGTGCTCAATCGCCTCAACAGCCAGATCAACGAGCTGACGCAACTTCTCGCGCTCGAAAAGGGCAGCAACCAGGATCTCCAGGATTCGGTTGCCAATCTGCAGGCCTCGCTTGCCAGTGCTGAAGGCGATCGTTCGCGGCTGCAAGCGCTGCTGAATGCGGGTTCGGGCGGTCAAGATGCGGCGCAGAAGCGGATCGGCTCGATGACGCAGGAGCTCGACGAGCAGAAGCAGGTGAGCGAACGGGCGCTCAGCCAGGTCGAACTGCTGAACCAGCAGATATCAGCGCTTCGCAGCCAGATTGCCGCCGTCGAAGCAGCCCTTCAGGCGTCGGAGGAGAAAGATCGGGTCTCGCAGACCAAGATCGCCGATCTCGGCAGCCGCCTTAACGTTGCGCTCGCCGCGCGCGTGCAGGAGCTGAACCGCTACCGTTCCGACTTCTTCGGCCGGCTGCGCGAGATTCTCTCGGACCGCGAAAATATCCGCATCGTCGGCGACCGGTTCGTCTTCCAGTCGGAAGTGCTGTTTCCTTCGGGCGGTGCCGATCTCAACCCCGAGGGGCAGACCGAGATGGCAAAGCTTGCCGCCGCCCTTCTCGATCTCGCCAAGGAAATCCCGCCGGAGATCAATTGGGTGCTGCGCGTCGACGGTCATACCGATAACGTGCCGCTTGCCGGAACGGGCCGCTATCGCGACAATTGGGAGCTCTCCTCGGCGCGCGCGATTTCGGTCGTCAAGTTCCTGATCGCACAGGGCGTGCCGGCCGACAGGCTGGTTGCCGCCGGCTTCGGCGAGTTCCAACCGATCGCGCCGGGCGATACGCCGGATGCGCGCTCTACCAACCGCCGCATCGAGCTGAAGCTGACCGAGAAGTGATTACGGTGCCGCGCGTCTTTGAAGACGCGCAAAGGAGGCTGTAACACTTTGAATTGCTGCATAATTCCCTAAATCGATTCCGATTTGGGGAATTATGCGGTGGCCTGACATTACCGCTGCACGCCTTTTAACCGGCCGGCGAGAAAGTCGCGCACGGCAGGGCTGTCGCTGAGGCCGATCGCTGTCATATAGGCGTCGGCTGCGGCGGCACTGTCGCCGGCCTGCGCCTGAAGATAGGCACGCACGGCCCAGTAAGGCTGATAGGCTGCGACGTCGCGCCGATCGAGCTTGTCAAGCTGCTCCAGCCCGGCAGCGGCGCTCGAGGCCCTGCCGATTACCGCGGCCTGGCTGACGCGTGCACCCAGCGTCGGCTTCATCATCACCAGCGCCGCGTAGAGCGTCGTCAGCGCCTGCCAGTCGGTCGCTCCTGACAGCCGGCGCGCCGCATGCACGGACTGGATCGCCGCCTGGCACTGGAAGGGGCCGAAACGCTCGAAGCCTCCGGCCTTGCGCAACAGCGCATCCGCTTCGGCAATCATGATCGCGTTCCACGCGGCCGTATCCTGCTCGTCGAGCGGCACATATTGGCCGTTGCTGTCGCGCCGGGTGCTCCGGCGGGCTTGGCAGTGAAGCATCAGCGAGAGGAGGCCTATCGCCTCCGGTTCGTCCGGCAGCACTGCCAGAAGCGCACGGCCGAGCCAGATCGCCTCGCCAGCCAGCGAATGGCGTTCGTTCTCCCCGTCGAGCCCGTCCCATCCGAGACCGTAGGCGGCGTAGATCGCTGAAAGCACGGCGGCGAGCCGCCCGGGCAAGGCGGGGCGAGGCGGGACGGCGAAGGGAATGCCGGCATCGCGGATCTTTACCTTGGCCCGCACCAGCCGCTGGCTCATTGCCTCTGGTGCGACGACGAAGGTCCGCGCGATGGTCTTTGCCTCGATGCCGAGAACGGTCTGCAGCATCAGCGCCGTATGCACGGAGCTGTCGATGGCGGGATGGGTGCAGGCGAAGAGCAGCTTCAGCCGCTCATCGGGAAAGACGGCATTGCCGGCCTCGTTCATGCGTTCCTCCGCCTCCTCGAAGGCGACCGATATCGTCGTTTGCGCATTGGCCTCGACGGTGCGGTGGCGGGCGGCCTGCATGAGGTTGCGGCGGGCGGCCACCAGCAGCCAGGCTTCCGGATTGCCGGGAACGCCGCGCTCCGGCCAGACGCGAAGCGCCGAAGCCAGCGCTTCCGACAATGCATCCTCTGCCGCCGGCACGTCGCGCGAGCGGGCGGCGAGGAAGGCGATCAGCTTGCCGTAGGACTGACGCGCCACCTTTTCGGCAGCGCGTCCGGCATCGGGCGGCATTGCCGCCTCACATCTGCAAGCGCGGGCGTACTTCGACCGAGCCCTTGTCGGAGATCGGGACGCGGGTCGCCCATTCGAGCGCGGTATCGATATCGGGAACATCGATCAGATAGAAGCCGCCGAGCTGTTCCTTGCCTTCCGGATAAGGCCCGTCCTGAACATCGTGTTCCTCGCCTTTGCGGCGCACGATCGTGCCGGTCTCCGGGCCGGTCAGCCCGGCGCCACCGGTCATGATCCCCGCCTGAGCAAGCGCCTGGCTGTAGGCGACCCAGCCGTCGCGATAGACGGGATCGCCGCGGCGGGCGAAATCTTCGGCGGCTTCGCGAATAATGAGAGCATATTGCATGGAGAACTCCTGATCTCGTTGTTGCGTTGATCCGGGCGTGCCGATTTCGGGGACCGATATCCCGAAAACCGTGACGCCCGGCGGAGCGGCGGGGCCGTTCCGAAACAATGAGGCGCGGCCACCGGTCGTTTCGACATGGCCTTCAAAAAAATATGCGAAAAAGAAAAATGGCGCCGAAAATCGCAAGCAAGCGAGCCGGGCTCAAGGGCACCGGCGCTGCTCAAGGGCGCGAAAGGGCAGGGCGGCAATCACGCCGCCGCTGCCGGTCTGCTCAGGACTCGGCCTTCGTCTGGTCGACGACCTCGGCGCTTGGCGTGTTCTTCTTGATGGATTCGATGGCACTCATGGCGGACGCCTTCGCCTTGTAGCCCTCGGACGAGAACATGGCCTCCCCGTTCGATGCCTTGAAGCGGAAGCGGAACTCGCCGGCCTTATCCTTATAGACTTCGAATTTATACATAGATGTCTCCCGAAATCCCAAAACGCTGAATTGCAACCATCAGCTTAGGGGAAGCTAGATCAAAATGGCGAGCTTTTCCACTGCCTTAATCAGGATTGGATTGCCTAGCGTCCAATTGCCGCCGTTTCCATTGGACGCAAGTGAAGGAAGGATGCCGGTACATGCTCTTTCACATTACTCCATCTGGATATTCGCGCCCTTGACGACCGGCCCCCATTTGGCGAGCTCGGCCTTTACATGAGCAGCCAGTTCCTCCGGCGTCGAGCCGACGATGGTGGCGCTGAATTCCTTCATGCGTTCAGCGACGGCAGGGTCGGCAAGCGCCTTTTTAGCCGAGGCGTTGAGACGCATCACCACCTCGTTCGGCGTCTTGGCCGGGGCGAAAAGCGCGTTCCAGGTATAGGTCTCGTAACCTGGAATGCCCGACTCGGCGACAGTCGGCACGTCGGGGAAGGAGGGTGCACGCTCGGCCGTGGTCACCGCCAGCGCCCGCAGGGTGCCGGCCTTGATGTGGCTAGACGAGGAGGGCAGGTTGTCGAACATAATCGGCACCTGGTTGCCGATGACGTCGTTCAATGCCGGACCGGCGCCCTTATAGGGTATGTGCTGCATGCTGACGCCGGCCATGGATTTGAAAAGCTCTCCGGAAAGATGCAACGGCGTGCCGTTGCCCGATGAGGCGTAGCTGTATTTGTCGGGCTCGGCCTTCAGCAGCGCGATCAGCTCCTGCACGGTCTTTGCCGGCAGCTCCGGATTGACGACCAGCACGTTCGGCACGACGACGAGCAGCGAGATCGGCGCAAAATCCTTTTCGGCGTCATAGGGCGTCGATTTCAGGATGAGCGGATTGAGGGCGTGGGTCGCGACCGTGCCCATCAGGATGGTGTAGCCGTCTGGTTCGGCGCGGGCGACGTTACCGGCGCCGAGATTGCCGCCGGCTCCGGCGACGTTCTGGACGATCACTTGCTGGCCGAGATCCTCCGACATCTTCTGCGCAACGATGCGAGCGACGACATCGGTCGAGCCGCCGGCCGCGAAGGGCACGACCATGGTGATCGCGCGATCGGGAAAGTCCGCAGCAGCGGCAGACGCACCGACGGCAAAGGCAAGCACACCGAAACCGAGCGCAAGGCCCGTACGTCGCGTTATATCGGAAAGCGCCATTCCTATCTCCTCCCAAGGATTTCAGCCGCAATATCCCCACCCCGGGGAATGAAGAGGTTAGGGCGGGACGCGCGAAAGACAACCGCAGGAAGGCACGGTGGCGGTCAGACTTTAGTCGCTGTAGGCCGGAAAAGTGGCGGCGGCTATTTCGCCGCGGCGAGCACATCCTCATTGGCGGCGTCGAATTGCAGCCGCGCCAGCCGCGCATAGATGCCGCCGTGGCGGATCAGGCTCTGATGCGTGCCCTCCTCCACGACGCGGCCCTGGTCCATGACGAGGATGCGGTCGGCCTTCAGCACGGTGGCCAGGCGATGGGCGATGACGAGTGTCGTGCGGCCGTCCACCAGGCCGTCGAGCGCCTTCTGCACCAGCGTCTCGCTCTCGGCATCGAGTGCGGAGGTTGCCTCGTCGAGCAGCAGCACGGGCGCGTTCTTCAGGATGGCACGGGCAATGGCGATGCGCTGGCGCTGGCCGCCGGAGAGCATGATGCCGCGTTCGCCAACCTCGGTCTCGTAGCCGCTGTCCAGTCGAGCGATGAATTCGTCGGCCTGCGCGGCAAGGGCTGCGGCGCGGACCTCGTCACGCGAGGCGCCGGGGCGGCCGAAGGCGATGTTGTCATGGATCGAGGCGGCAAAAATGGTGACATCCTGCGGCACGATGGCGATGCGCTGGCGCAGCTCGTCGGGCGTCGTCAGTTGCGCATCGACACCGTCGATCTTCACGCTGCCCTGCTGCGGATCGTAGAAGCGCAGCAACAGCGAAAAGACGGTGCTCTTGCCGGCACCGGAAGGGCCGACGATGGCGACCGTCTCGCCCGGTGTGATGGCGAAGCTTAAGCCATGGAGGGCCGATTTGCCCGGGCGCGCGGGATAGGCGAAATGCACACCGGAAAATTCGACGCGGCCACGGCCGGGCGAAGGAAGAGCTTGCGGGCTGGCGGGGGCGGCGATCGGCGAGACTTCGTCAAGCAATTCGGTCAGCCGGTCGGCAGCACCGGCTGCCTGCGAGAGTTCGCCCCAGACCTCCGAGAGAGCACCCAGCGACCCGGCGGAGATGACGGCATAGAGCAGGAACTGGCCGAGCGTGCCGGCCGAAAGCGTGCCGGCGAGCACGCTGTGGGCGCCGACCCAGAGAACGGCGACGACGCTGCCGAAGATCAGCGTGATGGCGATCCCTGTCAGCAACGCGCGCGAGCGGATGGCGGCGCGGGCGGCCTCGTAGGCGGATTCGACGGCGGTGCCGTAACGCATCGCTGCGGCATCTTCGCCGTTGAAAGCCTGGACGGTGCGGGTCGCGGCGATCGTCTCGTTGGCGAAGGCGGAGGCATCGGCGAGCGTATCCTGGGCGGCGCGCGAACGTTTGCGCACCGAGCGGCCGAAGGCGACGAGCGGGAAGACAATCAGCGGGATCGCTCCGATGACGAGGCTCGAAAGCTTCGGCGAGGTGACGATCATCATACCCATGGCGCCGATACAGAGGATGAGGTTCCTGAGCGCTACGGAGGCAGTGGCGCCGACGGCGGACTTGATCTGCGTGGTATCGGCGGTCAGGCGCGAGACGATCTCGCCGGACTGGTTGACATCGAAGAAGGAGGGCGACAGCCTCGTCACATGTGAAAAGACATCGCGGCGAAGATCGGCGACGATGCGCTCGCCGATGGTGATGACGAAATAATAGCGCAGCGCGCTTGCGACCGCGAGCACGATGGCCATGACCATCAGCATGGCGAAGTAGCTGTTGATAAAGCGACCGTCCGACTGGGTGAAGCCGTGATCGATCATGCGACGCACGGCGAGCGGCAGCGCCAGCGAAGTGACGGCGGCAAGCGCCAGCGACATCAGCGCACCGGCCACCATGGCGCGATAACGCATGACGTAGGGCGTCAGCCTGCCGAGCGGCTGTAGCGACCGCCTTTTGTTTTCCTCAGCCCGTGCCTGCTCTGCCAAATCGTCTCCGATCGCCCGCAGGACCCGCGCAATGCGGCCTGTAGGCTCTTGTTATCTAGGCGTCCTTCATGTATAGGCACCGCATCCTAATGGGAAGCCGTAGCCATCACGACTGCGGCTTCATTTATTCAATCGGTTCGGTGGCTGCAACTGCATGCGGCAAATTGAACTCCGGTATCGCAGGAAGATTGTTATGAAGGCAGGCATCCATCCCGAATATCACATGATCAAGGTGGTCATGACCGATGGCACCGAATACGAAACCCGCTCGACCTGGGGTTCGGAGGGCGCTGTCATGAACCTTGAAATCGATTCCAAGTCGCATCCGGCCTGGACCGGCGGCAACCAGCAGCTCATGGACCGCGGTGGCCGCGTCTCCAAGTTCAACAAGCGTTTCGGCGGCCTCGGCCTCTAATCGTTTTTGCTCGACGGAATTCGAAGAGCCCGGTTTTGCCGGGCTTTTTTGCGTTTGCAGGGGTTCGGGAATGCCGGTGTTCAGCAGCAAACAAAAAACCGGCTGCGTAAGACGCAGCCGGTCCGTATCGAAGAAGTCTCGCAGAACCGGTCAGTTGTTGCCGAAGGCGGTCTGCAGCAGGGAAAGCTGAGCCTGGACGCTGTTCTGATTATCATGAACGATCACGGCTTCGGACGGGCGGTAGATCTCGCGGTCGAGCAGGGCAATGCGGTTCTGCAGACGCAGCGAGCGCTCGACGAGGTCTCGGAAGGATTCCGGCAGGTCGCCCCAGCCGGGCGCGGCGCGGTCGACGTTGAAGCCGTCGAGACGGACCTTGTTCTTTTCGGCCAGTACCTGGTCGCGGGACATTTCGCCATTGTTGACGGCGCGCTGCAACAGCAGCCAGGAGGCCATCTGCATGAGGCGGGTGGTGAGACGCATCGATTCCGCGGCGTAAAGAACCGAGGCCATCCGCGGCAGAACCTTGGAGGCGGCGCGGCCCTGGCCGTCGAGGTAGGCGGCAGTCTCTTCGACCAGCGACATGCCTTCCGCGTAAAGTGCCTTGAACTGCGAGGATGCAGCGGCGCGGCCTGCAAAACTGATCGTGTTCAATCCAACTTCCGACATCGCAATAGTCCCTGTTTGCACGCAGCTACATATATTCAGGTAACGCCGGCACCGACGGAAAAGTTTCCGGGGCCCGTCTTTATGACTTTAAGATGGTATCATTAGCCCAAATGCGCAAGCCGTTTCTTAAGAAAGGGTTAATCTCCACAGTTTCGTGGAAGTGCGCCGGCCATGGGAAAAAGAAGAGCCGCAAACGCGGCTCTCAAGGTAAAACAGGGAGAAAAATCAGACCAATTCACCGCTTGGAAAACTGTCTGAGATCCAGAGAAAATCCGGATGAATATAGTAATACCTTATAAAGCTTAATATTTTATTAACATTGTGCTGAATTAAGACTTGAGGCGGTCTGTTTTGTCCACCTATAACCTTGTTTTTCGAGGTTTTAGCTGATTACGAGCGGAACAAGCTTTCCGCCGCCTGCCGCCCGGAGGCCTTGCGAGTGGCCTCGGCCTCGAGGCGGGCGATCTCCGTCTTCAGCAATTCCACCCGCGCTTTCAACTCGTCGACCGAAAGCATGGAGAGATCGGCACCGATCTCGTGGCCGACTTTCTTCTGCGGCCGGTCGTCATCGATGAAGCTCATGGTTCGTCCTCCGTTTGCTGCCTATAGCTTTTCACGCAAGTGCGGACGCAAAACCGCTGCGCAGTTTTGCCGGAATTGCTCCAGAGCATGATGCCGAAAAGTGTGAGCGGTTTTCGGACGACATCATGCTCGCACTATATAATGTAGAACAGGATTCAAATTTTAGGCCGACCCGGCCTAAATCATCCTTTTCTAGCCGAACTTTACAGCAGGATCGTCGCTTTCGGGAGATTTTCCGGTTTCGGGAGGTTTGCTGGTGCCGCGGTCGGCAAGCGACATGCTTTGCGGTGTCAGCATCGGCGAGGTGCCGGTCGGGATCGTCGTGTAGGCGTCGCGGTCGCTGGCGGGGATCGCAGCGCGGATGCGGCTTCGGATGATGGCGTAAACGGTGATCAGCACATGGGCGATGGCGGTGACGAGGAAAAGCGCATGCGGAGTGATTGCCGACATGACGGGACCGCTGATCGTCGGGCCGATCACCGTGCCGATGCCGTAGAGCAGCAGCAGGCCGCCGGAGACCTTGACGAAGTCCTCCGACGCCGCGAAGTCGTTCGCGTGGGCGACGGCGATCGGATAGAGCGTATTCGCCACTGCGCCGTAAAGGACAACGAGCCCGATCAGAAAGGCGGGGGACGTGGGGTGAAGCAGAAAGATCAGCAGGCCGGCAACGGCGGCGATCCCCGACATGGCGGCGAGCACGTAGCGCCGGTCGATGCGATCGGAGAGCCGGCCGGCGGGCAGCTGCATTACGGCGCCGGCGAAGATGGTGGAGCTCATCATGACGGCGATACTGGTGTCGGAAAGGCCGGCGCCGGCGCCGAAGACGGCGCCGAGCGTGCCGTAGGCACCGTTGGCGATACCGACGAGCAGGATGCCGAGGCAGGAGACCGGCGAGTTGCGATAGAGCGCCGGCAGGTCGAGGCGCACTGCCTTCAGCGGCTGCGGCGAAGCGGCGGTCGACAGCGTCGTCGGCAGCATGGCGATGCAATAGAAGATGCCGCAGATCATGAACAGCACCGGCGTGCGCACATCCTCGAGCGGGATCATCATCTGGCCGCCGACGACGCCGAGCAGTGTGATGCCGATATAGAGCGAGAAGATCGCGCCGCGGCTCTCGTTGCTGGCGCGCTCGTTCAGCCAGCTTTCGATGATCATCGACGTGCCGGCGGTGGAGAAGCCGGTGACGGCGCGCAGGACAACCCACCAGACCGGATGAATGATGATGCCGCTGACCAGCGCGATGATGGCGATGATCGAGATGAAGCCTGAAAAGGCACGCACATGGCCGACGCGGCGCACGATCTTCGGCGCAACCAGGCAGCCGATGACGAAGCCGCCTGCCCATGAGGTGCCGAGCAGGCCGAGCGTCGTCGTTGCGTAGCCTTCGAGATTGCCGCGCACAGGAAGCAGGATGCCCTGCAGGCCGTTGCCCATGAAAAGGAAGAGCGTGCCAAAGAGCAGCGCGGCGACGGATAGAAGGTTTCTTTTCATTTCCCCAGACTCGGTCTCAGCGATTTGCAATGGACATAAGGCAAGACCTGCGTCAGCCCAGTCTCAAGATGATTGATTGTGCCCCGGAATGTCTTTACGGCGTGTGGAGATCCTGTGTTCGCGCGGAAAAATGTCCGTCCTGTGACATTCCGAAAAACGGAAAAAATAAAGCATGACAAAGCTGATAGCCTTGCTGCTCATCCTTGCCATGGCGATACAGGTGATCAAGCCGCTTGGGCTTCCCGGCCTCAGGCGGCGGATGGATTTCTGGAAGATCGCGCTGATCGCTTTCGGCGTCTGGGCATTGGCTCTGCTTTCGCGCGATTTCCTGATGTAACCCTGAATTACATATAACCGGGGGCTACGACCCGACCTGCGACCGTCAGTCCTGCAAGCTAATTTCTCCGCGCATGACGGAAACGCAGCTTCCCGAAATGACGACATCGGTGACGATGCCGTTGGATTTCACGACATCAAGGGTGATGACGCTGCGGCGGCCCATTTCGATGCCCTGTTCAATGGTGATGCGGACGTTCATATCAGTCTCCGGCGCCAGCGAAACGAGATAGGCGCCAAGCGCGGCTGAAGCGCTGCCGGTTGCCGGGTCCTCGGGCACATTGTCGAGCGGCGCGAACATGCGGGCGCGGATATTCCATGGATTTTCGGCTGCTCTCACATAGACGAAAAGCGAGAAGTCGTGGCCGCTCGTCGTCTGGCGGCCGGCAGCTGCCTGGAACCCGGCGAGGCTCGGGCGGGCAGCGGCCAGCGCTTCGAGCCCGTTCAGTTCCGCGACGGCGAAGTTCAGGCCGACCGAGGCAAAGACCGGGGCATGGGTGGTGCTGACGATGACGCCGGGGTCGAGCGAGACGCAGCCGGCGACGGTTTCCTCGGCAATGGTATCGCCGATCGTCAGCGGCTGCGGCGCGCGGATGGCGGCGGCCGCAACCTTTCCGCCGCTGCGTTTCAGGTTGACCTCGACGATGCCGGCCCTTTCCTCGAAGCGCAGCGTATCGCCGACCGGCTTGCCGAAGATCTCCGCTTGCTGGCCGAGCACATAGGCCGTGCCGACGTTCGGGTGGCCGGCGAAGGGTATTTCCATCGTCGGGGTGAAGATGCGCACGCAGGCGGAATTCTGAGCGTCTTCCGGCGGCAGCACGAAGGTGACTTCGGAATAGCTGAACTCGGTGGCGATCTTTTGCATCGCCGCATCGCTCAGACCGCGCGCATCGGAAATGACGGCAAGCGGATTGCCCTCGAAGCGGGTGGAGGTGAAGACATCGACGGTGACATAGGAGAGGGTGTTCATGGCGGCTCCTGTTGTGACAGGGCGCTATGAGTAATCACGGTTTTTCGCGGAACGAAGCGGTTTCTTGTCGCCGTGACAATGAGAGGCAGGAGAGAGGGATGGCAGGGGCGGCTACGCTGCGTTTGCCGTCCCTGCCCAAGTCCTAAGCGTTTATAGTCAGGCGGCCTTTTCCAGGTCCTTCTTCCAGTTGCCCTTGGCGGCGAGGCTGTTCATCTCGGCGCGGTGGGTGAATTCGCGCTGGCCGGCGGCGACATTTTCCTGCTTGCCGTTCCAGGCCTTGAGCGCGCTGTCCTGCAGGGCGCGACCGTAGGAGAAGGTGACGAACCAGGGCAGGTGGCCGATGGCATTGATCGCCGAAAGGTGGGCTGTCGCTTCTTCGGTCGTCTGGCCGCCGGAGAGGAAGGCGATGCCGGGAACGGCAGGCGGAACGGTCGCCTTCAGCACCTTGACGGTGCGTTCGGCAACTTCCGCGACCGAGGCCTTGCGGGCGTTCTTGCCGTCGATCACCATGTTTGGCTTCAGGATCATGCCTTCGAGATTGACGCGGGCGTCGGCGAGTTCCTCGAAGACGATGCGCAGCGTGAACTCGGTCACTTCGGCGCAGCGGTCGATATTGTGGTCGCCCGGTTTGCCGTCCATCAGGCATTCCGGCTCGACGATCGGAACGATCCCGGCCTCCTGGCAGAGTGCGGCATAACGAGCAAGCGCCTGAGCGTTGGCGCGGACGGAACCGCGGGTCGGCAAGGTCGGCGAGATGGCGATGACGCCGCGCCACTTGGCGAAGCGGGCGCCGGCTTCATAATATCTGGCAAGGCGCTCGCCGAGGCCATCGAGGCCTTCGGTGATGGTTTCAGCGGGATATTTGGCCATCGGCTTGGCGCCGGTATCGACCTTGATGCCTGGAATGGCGCCGGCTGCGCGGATGATATCGACGAAGGGCGTGCCGTCCGCAGCCTTCTGGAACAGCGTCTCTTCGAAGAGGATGACGCCGGAGATATATTTCTTCATCGCCTCGTCGGAGCGGAAGAGCATTTCGCGGTAGTCGCGCCGGCTCGTTTCGGTCGATTCGAGATTGATCGCGTCGAAACGCTTCTTGATGGTGGAGGTCGATTCATCGGCGGCGAGCAGTCCCCGGCCGCCCGTAACCATCTGCATTGCAATGTCTTCCAGTCGTTCGCTCATTTCGTTCTCTCCACAACAATAAACATCGGCACTTCAGGAATATAGAACGCGGATAACAGAAGTTTATAGGGAGGAAAATGGAGGGCTAAGTCATTGAAACGATTGAATTCAATTCAATCGTTTGAAAGTTGGGATTTTTTTCGCCCTCTGAGCAAAAGACCGCGGAAGCTTCTTTTCTTCCGCGGTCTATCCACATGTAAAAACTGCGAAATCAGTCTTACCGGTTACCTACAGCGCCGCGCGTCTTTTCAGACGCGCAAAGGACGCTGTAGCACTTTGACTGGCTGCATCATTATGACCTTAAATCGGTTCTGATTTAAGAAATTATGCAGCAGCGGCGTTGAGGACGGCGACGCCGGGAAGCTCCTTGCCCTCCATCCATTCGAGGAAGGCACCGCCGGCGGTCGAGACATAGGTGAAATCGTCGGCAACGCCGGCATGGTTGAGCGCCGAGACGGTATCGCCGCCGCCGGCAACGGAGGTGAGCTTGCCGGCCGCAGTGCGCCCAGCGGCATATTTCGCAGCAGCGACGGTTGCAGCATCGAAGGGTTCGATCTCGAAGGCACCGAGCGGGCCGTTCCAGACCAGGGTTGCGGCGCGCTCGATCCAGGCGTTGATGGCCTCGACGGATTTCGGGCCGACATCGAGCACCATGGCATCGGCGGGAATGGCGTTGATATCGATTGTCTCGTTGGCGGCGCCGGCCTTGAACTCGCGGGCGATCACGCCATCCTCCGGCAGGATGATGGCGCAGCCGGCGGTGGCCGCCTCGATCATGATCTGCTTGGCGGTTTCGGCGAGATCATGTTCGCAGAGCGACTTGCCGACATTGGTGCCGCGGGCGGCGATGAAGGTATTGGCCATGCCGCCGCCGATGACGAGCGCATCGACCTTCTTCACGAGATTCATCAACAGGTCGATCTTGGTGGAGACCTTGGCGCCGCCGACGATCGCGACGACAGGGCGCGCCGGATCGCCGAGGCCCTTTTCCAGCGCCTCCAGCTCGGCCTGCATGGTGCGGCCGGCATAGGCCGGCAGGTGGTGGGCAAGGCCTTCGGTCGAGGCATGGGCGCGGTGGGCGGCCGAGAAGGCATCGTTGACATAGATATCGCCGTTGGCGGCAAGCGCCTTGGTGAAGTCGGGGTCGTTCTTTTCCTCGCCCTTGTGGAAACGGGTGTTTTCCAGAAGCAGGATATCGCCGTCATTCATCGCGGCGACGGCGGAGGCGGCGGCCTCGCCGATGCAGTCGGACGCCGTCAGCACGGCATGATCAAGCACTTCCTCGACGGAAGGGGCGATCAGCGACAGCGACAGATCCGGCGAAGGACCATCCTTCGGCCGGCCAAAATGAGCCAGAAGGATCACCTTGGCGCCCTTCTCGGACAGTTCGAGGATCGTCGGCGCCACACGCTCGATGCGCGTCGTATCGGTGACCTTGCCGTCTTTCACCGGGACGTTGAGGTCGACGCGGACGAGAACGCGCTTGCCGCTGAGGTCGGAAAGATCGTCGAGGGTCTTGAAGGAAGGCATGGGGAGGATCCTGTCGTGGTTGGCGAAAGTTGCGCCGAACATAGCAAGGATCATTCGAGACGCAAGGCGTTCAGCGGCCGTTTTCGCGTGTGCCTTCGTCGCGTCCGGCCGGGGCTTTCGGCGGAGTTTCGGATACCGCGTTTTCCCGGTTCCGGCGCCCGTTCAACCGGTCGCGGACGCGCTGGATGATGTCCTTGAGATTGATGAAGATCGGCAGCGTTATCGCCGGCTCGACCGCTTCGAGCGACATGCCGACGGAAGTGACGTGGTCGTGCTCATCGAGATCGCGGACGATGAGGATGATCGAGCCGAGGCGGACGCGGTCGGCATAATCGGCCTTGCCGCCGAGGCGCTGTCGCATCAATTCGGCGATCGTCAGGCCCTTTTCGGATTCGTTGAGCAGGCCGGGGCCATAGGCGGCGTCGAGATCGGCGGCGGGGCGGGCAGGAGAGAGCGCGAAGGCGCCGAAGAATTCCGCATCGTCGTCATCGACAGGCGCACGGCTGGCGAAGAGCCGGTCGAGCAGGCGGGAGTAGCTCGGGACGATGAAGAGGTAGACGAGATCGTTCTCGCGCAGCCGCCCGGCATATTGATAACGCATCGACTTGCCGTCGCGGATGACGAGCGAGGGTGTCGCCCAGCGCGGAATGCGTTCGCCGCGCAGCACCGGGCTATCCTTGATGACGCGGTAGGAGAGCAATTCGTGGTGGGCGGCACCCGGCAGGTCGACCTCAACCTTGTCGACGGCGCCGATGCGCGGCGGAATGATCAGCCCGAGCTTTTTGGCGACGGGCTTGATCGTCCAGCCCTGGACGAGCAGCGAGACCAGCACGATGATGAAAGCGGTGTTGAAATAGATCTGTCCGTTCTCAAGCCCACCGAGGATCGGCATGATGGCAAGCAGGATAGAGACGGCGCCGCGCAGGCCGACCCAGGCGACGAAGCCGATCTCTTGCTGCGTGTAATCGAAGGGAAGCAGCGACAGCCAGACCGCCAAGGGTCGGGCGACGAAGATCAGGAAGAGGGCCAGCAGAATAGCCGGCACGATGATGACAGGGAATTGCGACGGCGTGGCGAGCAGGCCGAGCACCAGGAACATGATGATCTGCGCCAGCCAGGTCATGCCGTCCTGGAAGCGCTTGATGGTGCCGATCGCCTGCATCTTGCGGTTTCCGGCGTAGATGCCGGCGACATAGACGGCGAGGAAGCCGCTGCCGCCGACCGCGCCGGTGAAGGAGAAGACGAGAAGAGCGAGCGCCAGCACGAAGATCGGCGTCAGGCCGCGATCGGTATCGAGCCTGCTGACGATCAGCACGATCATCATGCCGCCGAGCAGGCCGAGAATGACGCCGAGGCCCATCTGCTGCACGAACATGGCGAGCATGCCGATATTGATGCCGGCGTAACGCTCGCCGCTCGCCAGCACCTCGACAAGGGCGATGGTGAGAAAGATCGCTATCGGATCATTGGTGCCGGATTCCACTTCCAGCGTCGAGCGCACCTTGTCGCGAATGTTGATGCCGCCGATGCGCAGCAGGAAGAAGACGGCGGCGGCATCCGTCGATGCGACGATCGAGCCAAGCAGCAGACCTTCCAGCCAGGTGAAGTTCAACAGCCACATGGCGGCGAAGGCAAAGAGCGAGGCGGTGATCAGCACACCGACCGAGGCGAGCGCCAGGGAGGGCACGGCCGCCAGCCGAAAGGCCTGCATCGGCGTACCGAAGCCGGAATCGAACAGGATGACGGCCAGCGCGATGGAGCCGAGAATATAAGCGAGATAATTGTTGCTGAACTCGATGCCGAGGCCGTCGACGCCGGCGGCAAGGCCGATCATCAGGAAGAGCAGCAGCAGGGGAGCGCCGAAGCGGAAGGCGAGCAGGCTCGAAAAAGCGGCAAGAAGCACGAGCGCCGTCGAAACCAGCACCACGATATAGAACGCTTCCATGCCCACCCCTTTCCATCGACTGCTTTGCGAACACAGCCGCCCCGGCCGATCCGCCTCTATTCAACCCCTCCGTCACGCGCGGCGATCCGTCAGTAAACGGCAAAACGTCAGAGAAGGGTAGGCCTTGCGGCTTAACCTCGTCGCGATGCTGCTTCATGCTGCTGAACGGCTGCCGGACGGCCAACCGACACGGAATGCTACGGGAGAAATTCTCTATAAAGAATGTATAGGAAAATCAGGCGAGAGCAGGGCAAAAAAGACAGGCACGGATTTTTCCTGCCGGTATCTGCGAATGGCAACAGAATAAGACACGCTCCCTTTCAAGCGGCCCGTTTGCCTTGTCCGATGAAAGGAAGACTGGATTGCAGGCGCGGATGCGGAAAGCGGGGAAAATGAACGCTGAGATTTTTCGATAGCGGGAGGAAAATGCCAGCCGCCCAGCGAGAGCAGCCGGCTGTAGTTTTGTGCCAGAAGCGGCCGGCCGGCCCTTGCTCTGCTATCCCAACACTGCCTGAAGTATGATGATGGCGAGAAACGAAAGGCCAATGAACGCGGCAACCCAGATGACCAGACGATTAGCCTTTGCCAGCACGGCAGGTCTGACGTCCCGCTTGGGGTGAAACCGTTGCCGCCGTTTGAGGGTGGTGTGGGACAAGCGTTTTTGTGCCTCTACCATTTATCACCTCCACTTGGCTCACTTTAGCTATTGTGCGCTGTGCATTTCCTCAATCTAGCACGCTTGGCCAGCGGATTGCCAACCCGTGATCCATCCTTGCGGCCAGGGAAGTCGTCGATGATGGTTTAGCAGGGACGTCTATCGAATTCGAACCCGAGGCAGCCTCAACTGCACCGCCATCCTGTCCTGCGAACGGCGGCGCTTCTATATGACTTCGAAACCGGAAAAAGATGCGGATCGTCGCTCAGTCTTCTGTGTCTTCGCCCTCGTCGGTCAGATCCGCGACCGGGACCAGGAAAACGACGAACTCGTCCTCGATGGTCCGTTCGGGATCGTCGTCGAATTCATAGGCGTGCTCGACTTCGCTTGCTTCCTCGGTGGTCGCCTTGCGCAGGCTCAGGGCCGCTTTGCGGTCCCAAAGCGGCTTGCCTTCGGATTCCAGGACGGTCAGATCGTCGCGAAAGTCTTCCGCCTCGAAGAAATGCGTCGCTTCCTCGTGATTTTCCGAGCGAAAACTGGCAACGGCGCGGCCGGCGATTTCAACGGTAAAGTAATCCATCCATCTCTCTCATTTTCATGCGGGCGACAGCGCTACCGCACGGTATTGGCGTTCCGCACCTGGCCGGTGGCCGATGCGGCGTGAGGAAACTGGGCATTTGGAATGTCCAGGGTGACGTATTCTAGCAGATCTCATCCGGGCAATGGGCGAAAAGATGCCAGTGCGGGAAGGCCGGTTTCGTTTGGAGGCACGGCAACAAAAAGCGGCCCGGTTTCCCGGGCCGCTTGCATGTCGATGCCTCAAGAGCGCTCAGATGAGCTTGGCGAAAGCGACTGCCGTGTCGGACATGCGGCTGGAGAAGCCCCACTCGTTGTCGTACCAGGACAGGACGCGCACGAAGTTRCCTTCCATGACCTTGGTCTGATCGGTTGCGAGGATCGACGAGTGGCTGTCGTGGTTGAAGTCACGGGAGACGAGCGGCTCGTCGGTGTAGCCGAGGATGCCCTTCAGCTTGCCGTTTGCAGCAGCCATGATGGCTTCGTTGATTTCGCCAACGCTGGTCGCCTTCTTGGAGACGAACTTGAAGTCGACGACCGAAACGTTCGGGGTCGGAACGCGGATGGAGGTGCCGTCGAGCTTGCCTTTCAGATGCGGCAGAACGAGGCCGACTGCCTTGGCTGCACCCGTCGAGGTCGGGATCATCGAGAGGGCGGCCGCGCGGGCGCGATACAGGTCCTTGTGCATCGTGTCGAGCGTCGGCTGGTCGCCGGTATAGGAGTGGATGGTCGTCATGAAGCCGTGGTCGATGCCGACGGCGTCGTCGAGAACCTTCACGACTGGCACCAGGCAGTTGGTGGTGCAGGACGCGTTGGAGATGACCAAGTGCTCCTTGGTGAGCTGGTCATGGTTGACGCCGAAGACGACCGTCAGGTCGGCACCATCGGCCGGTGCCGAGACGATGACGCGCTTGGCGCCGGCGGTCAGGTGAGCGGCAGCCTTGTCGCGGGCGGTGAAGATGCCGGTGCATTCCATCGCGATGTCGACACCGAGTTCGCGGTGCGGAAGCGTTGCCGGATCCTTGATCGCCGTGACCTTGATCGGCTTGCCGTTGCCGACGATGATCGTGTCACCCTCGACCTTCACCGTTGCCGGGAAGCGGCCGTGGATCGAGTCGTAGCGCAGCAGGTGGGCGTTGGTTTCAACCGGGCCGAGATCGTTGATGGCGACGACTTCGATGTCGGTGCGGCCGGATTCGACGATGGCGCGAAGGACGTTGCGGCCGATGCGGCCGAAACCGTTGATGGCAACCTTGACTGTCATGTTCATTCACTCCCGATAGAGTAGGGCCCGATAGCGAGGGCCTGGAATTGAGGAGATGGAGAGCGCCTCAAGGCGCCCTCATTAAAGCTTTGCTTCCGCGGCCGCAACGACGGCGTCGGCGGTGATGCCGAAATGCTTGTAAACTTCCTTGACCGGGCCGGAAGCGCCGAAGCTCTTCATGCCGATGAAGGTGCCTTCCGGTCCGATGAACGCATCCCAGCCTTCGCGAACGGCGGCTTCGACGGCGATCTTGACCGGCGAGTTGCCGAGGATTTCCTTGCGATAGGCTTCCGGCTGCTCGAAGAACAGTTCCGTGCAGGGAACCGATACGACGCGGACGGTGACGCCCTTGGCTTCGAGTGCCGTACGGGCTGCAACGGCGATTTCGACTTCGGAGCCGGAGGCGAAGATCGTCACCTTGGCGTCGGCATTGCCGGCGAGCACATAGGCGCCCTGTTCGCAAAGGTTCTTTTCGGTGTATTCGGTGCGCGCTGCGAGCAGGTTCTGACGCGTCAGAGCAAGGCCCGAAGGACGGTTGTGCGTCTTGATGGCGATCTGCCAGCATTCCGCCGTTTCCGTAGCGTCGGCCGGACGGAAGACCATCAGGTTCGGGATGGCGCGCAGACCGGCGAGCTGTTCGACGGGCTGGTGCGTCGGGCCGTCTTCGCCGACGCCGATCGAGTCATGCGTCAGGACGTGAATGACGCGGATGCCCATCAGCGAAGCGAGGCGGATCGGCGGACGGCAATAATCCGAGAAGATCAGGAAGCCGCCGCTGTAGGGGATGAGGCCGCCATGCAGCGCAATGCCGTTCATGGCAGACGCCATGCCATGCTCGCGGATGCCCCAATGCATATAACGACCGGCGAAATCCGTCGGGGTGATCGAATGCATCTGGCTGGTCTTGGTGTTGTTCGACGGCGTCAGGTCGGCGGAGCCGCCGAGCGTTTCCGGCAGGAAGCCGTTGATGACCTCAAGCGCGTCTTCCGAAGCCTTGCGGGTCGCAACCGTCGGCTTGGTCTCGGCGAGCTTCTTCTTAAATGTGCTGATCGCGGCGTCGAAACCTTCCGGCAGCTCGCCTGCCATGCGGCGGGTGAACTCGGCTTTGGCCGGAGCCTTGGCGAGGCCGTCTTCCCAGGATTTGACGAGGTCAACGGAGCGCGCGCCGGCTGCACGCCAGCTGTCGAGAACGTCCGAGGGGATGACGAAGGCTTCGGCTTCCCAGTTCAGTGCCTTGCGGGTGGCTGCGATTTCTTCGGCGCCGAGCGGGTTGCCGTGGACCTTGTGGGTGCCCTGCTTGTTCGGGGCGCCGAAGCCGATGATCGTCTTGCAGGCGATGAAGGTCGGCCGGTCGGACTTCTGGGCAGCTTCGATCGCGTCGGCGATAGCGGCCTGATCGTGACCGTCGATCTCGATCGTGTTCCAGTGAACCGCCTTGAAGCGGGCGACCTGGTCGGTGGAATCCGACAGCGACACGGCGCCGTCGATGGTGATCGAGTTATTGTCCCAGAACAGGACGAGCTTGTTGAGCTTCAGGTGGCCGGCGAGCGCGATGGCTTCGTGGCTGATGCCCTCCATCAGGCAGCCGTCGCCGCAGATCGCATAGGTGTAGTGATCCTGGAGATCGGAGCCGAACTCCTCGCGCAGCTTGCGTTCGGCAATCGCCATGCCGACGGAATTGGCAATGCCCTGGCCGAGCGGACCGGTCGTCGTTTCGATGCCTGTGGCATGACCGTATTCCGGATGGCCGGCAGTCTTCGAGCCGAGCTGGCGGAACTGCTTCAGATCTTCGATCGTCATGTCCGGATAGCCGGTCAGATACAGCACCGAATAGAGCAGCATTGAACCATGGCCGGCTGACAGCACGAAGCGATCGCGGTTCGGCCAGTGCGGCTTCTTCGGATCGAACTTCAGATATTTGGTGAACAGGACCGTTGCCACGTCGGCCATGCCCATCGGCATGCCCGGGTGGCCCGAGTTCGCCTTTTCAACGGCGTCCATGGCGAGAAAACGGATCGCATTCGCCATCCGGTCGTGTTGTTCGGGAGAGGTCATGGCTTTTCCGCAAGTTCCGGGTGTCGGGGGGATGGCCTCGAGCCTCCAAGACCATCGAGTGAAAGCGGCAGAGACATAGCAGTTGGGACGGGCAAGTCAATAAATGGCAGGCCAAATCCGGGCACGCAGCGGCGATTTTTGACATTTGATCGCGCGATTGTACAAATGACGAATCTGATGTGGCGAGCCTATGTAAAACGCTCATCCACAGGATAGGCCGGTGGGCAAGTGACAGGATTTATTGACGGGCCGTCGGCGAGCTGCATATCCTTTTGAAATCGCAGGATCGGCGCGGCGTGCCGATTCGCGGATCCTGCGCGGGAATCGGAAAGACATGATGCCCACAGGCAAAACCATGGAAGCAGCGCTCAACGAATTGAGACAGGCGATATCGAGCCTCGAAAACGCCGTCGACATGCGCGTCGAGCGGCAGCGCGAGCAGGGCGAGATCGAGGGCGAGGTGCGGCGTGTGCACGCCGACCGTTCCCGGCTGGCGCAGGAGCTCGACCAGGCCGAATTCCGCGCCAACCGGCTGGAAGAGGTCAATCGCGAGGTATCGCGGCGGCTGGTGACGGCCATGGAAACGATCCGCGCGGTTCTGGATCGCTGATAGAAAGAGTTTGGCATGGCGCAGGTGACGGTAACGATCGACGGCAAGGCCTATCGCATGGCCTGCGAGGAGGGGCAGGAGGATCACCTGACCGATCTCGCCACCCGCTTCGACCGCTATGTCGGCCATCTCAAGGATCAGTTCGGGGAAATCGGCGATCTCAGGATCACCGTCATGGCCGGCATCATGATCACGGACGAGATTGCCGAGCTGACGCGCCGCGTCGCCGGGTTGGAGTCCGAGCTCGAGACGCTGCGCGGCAATCGCGATACGGTGCTTGCAGCCACCGCCCGGACCGAGGAAAATCTTGCGGCAGCGCTCAGTGAAGTGTCGAGCCGCATCCGCGGCATCACCGACAAGCTGAACGGCCGGTCCGCCCCCGAACTCAATTGATCTCAATTAAATAGGGGCGGCCTTCCGTCGCCACTGGCGCGCCAGCACAAACGACCTTATATATCGCCATGCGGTCTGCGCCTCTCGACAGGAACCACAATCCCTGGGGCCATACTCGATCCAAAGGGAGCTGTCCCTGGCCAGGCCCGTGGGCCTGGACACACGGCGCCCACCTACGTTTGTAGGCACCCAGGATCGTAAACATCCATCGGTGGTCGTGGATCGCACCGTTTCCTTCCATTTTCAGCGAAGACGCCGGATATGGCGGGCGAACGCGGGTTGCCCGTTCGCCCTTCTTCAGCGCGTCCGTTACTTCTTCAGACCTGGAAGGGTGACCTGGAAGACCTGGAACATGGTGTCGACGTCGGCACCGCCGTCCGCCTTGTAGGCGGCACCCACCTGGAAACCATCCTGCGTCAAGAAGTCGTTGTCATTGGCGACGAACAGGAAGTAGTCGTCCGGCAGGTTCGGGTCGAGAACGCTCGCCAGACCCATGGCTTCCCACTTTTCCGACAGATTGTTCTTGTCGTTCGGCGCGCCGTTGTGCAGGCCGAAGCGGGTGAGATCGGTCTTGTCGTTGAGGTCGATGAAGGGTGTCAGCGTCGCCGGCGTCAGCGAGGGATCGATGACGCCCTTCGGCGCGATCGGCTTGCCGTCATCGAAATCGCTGCCGGCGATGTCGGTCGCGGCGGAAATGTCGACGATGTCGACCTTGCGGTAGAGCGAGGTGTCGCCCTTCAGGCCCTGGCCGTTGCCGCTGTCGCGGGCGAGCATCAGGAAGGTCTTGTCGGACAGGGCGACGATTTCGCTCTCGGCGGCGATCGTCGTCTTGTCCTTGGCGTCCTTGAAGTCCGGCAGCGGCACGACATATTCGTGCACCAGTTTCAAGTGATCGGGATCGGCGGCGTCATAGATCATGGCGCGGGTATTCTGGCGGGTCGAGCCGGAATCGCCGCCGTCCTGGCGGGCGACCGACTGCAGCACAGCGATGATGAACTTGCCATCAGGCGTCATCGCCATGCCTTCGAGACCCTGGTTGTTCTGGCGGCCGGTCTCCGGATCTTTCGGGTCCGGAGCGGAGGCGCCGGAGCCGGGATTGTTGGAGGCAAAGCTCAACGCGCCCTTGCGCATCGGCAAAAGCGCCTTCGGCGGCTGGGTGGCGGAGAGCAGGTGTCCGTCAGCGGCGAAGTGATAGATATAAGGCCCGTATTCGTCGCTGACGAACATGCTGCCGTCGGCCATGCGGATGATGGCTTCATTGTCGAGCGCGATCTTGCCGTTCGTCGCCTGCGGCAGCGCGGGAAAACTACCGGCAGCGGGGCGGACGCCGGATTCCGGGTCGAGACCGGTCATGTCGCCGCCCCTGTCGTCGACGAAGAGTGTGGAATCGACGAGCTTTGCGTCGACGCCCGACTGTTCCTTGCCGACCTCGGGTGCCGCACCCGGAGCGGTCGGCGTCAGGCCGATCGAGATGGTGTTCAGACGTGGCCGGTAATCAACGGTGCCGACGGCGTTGTAACCGCGGTCGGGCAACAGGTAGAGCGTGCCCTTGTAGCCGGCGCCGTCGCGGCTCCAGGCGGCGGGATCGATCGCCATGCCCGAGCCGGAACCGAAGGTCTCGCCGAATTTGTCACGCTGGTTGGCCGGAATGCGGCCGATGCCCACCAAGCCCTTGTTGACGAAGGTGAGGCCGCCGACGGTGGCGGAATTCTCGGCCATTGCGACGACTGGCGCGGCGGCGGATGCCGCGAGAACCGCGGCGAACAGCCGCGATGCGTATGGTCTGACATTCTTCATGGAAATACCCTCTCGGTCAAAAGCGCTCTCGAAACGGCTTCCGCCCGCAGGCTGGACACCGCTTCAAATGACACCCCGGCCTGGATTCGATTTCCCGATGGCACAACACGCCCTGGATTTCGTCGCCACATATCCCCGGCAGACGGTCTATGACGGGATCGTGATATCTGGATGACACTTCTCAGCGAAAGCGTCATGCTGGAGAGGAAGTCGGGCTTTCGCGTGTCCGCATTCCAGCTGCTGCTCTATCCGACCGGGTAAGGCCCTTCGGCGAAGACCTCATCGTGGTAGCCCTTGGAGCCGACATTCAGCGCCAAAGGGCTTCGCCACTCCCTGTTGTCGCGCAGGCAATCGAGCACGAAACGGAAATCATATCGCGGCTGCCAGCCGAGTTCCCGCCTTGCGCGTTCGTTGACATAGACACGGTCGAGCGAAGGAAACATCTTCCAGCCGCGTGATGCGTAAAGGGCGCCTGCACCCGGGAACAGTCGTTCGACGACGTGAGGCGCGTCGCGCCGGATCGCGGCGAGATCACTTGCCGAAAACGGCGTCGTGGCGGAGATGATGTAGCGGCCAAAGCCGATTGCCGGCGCCTTTTCGAGCGCCAGCAGATGGGCGCTGACCACGTCGCTGATATCGACGCGGCGGTGAAGAAGCTCGTTGGCCTGGGCATTCTCTGCCGAATAGCCGTTACGAATATCAGGATTGTCGTCGTTTTCGGGAAAGAAACGCGACGTCCTGAGAATGACCACCGGCAGGCCGGACTTGCGGGCGAAGAGTTCGCACAAGCCTTCGGCGGCGAGTTTCGTTACGCCGTAGATGTTTTTCGCGACGGGAAGCACGTCCTCAGTCACCCATGCCGCCGGTTCGCCGGCAGCCGGCGTTAATGCCGCACCGAAGGTGCTGGTGGTGCTGGTGAAGACGAAGCTTGCAACGCCTGCTGCGACCGCTTCTTCGAGCAGGTTGAGGGTGCCGGCGATATTGGTGTCGAGGAAATCGTAATTGCCGTGGGTTGCCACATGCGGTTTGTGCAGCGTCGCGGCATGGATGACGTGGCTGATGCCTGACATCGCCTGCCGGACGAACGCGCGATCACTGATCGAGCCGACCATGTCGGTAAAAGCCGAGGGCTTGATATCGATGCCGCGCACCCAGCGGCTTTCCGCCCTCAAGGTCCGCATCAGCGCTTCGCCGAGATGGCCGGCACTTCCCGTCACCAGTATCGTCATCACATCGTCTCCTGACCGTTCGGCGGCGGACGCTATAAAGACTAAGGTTTTCAGACAACGCATAAATTATGCATGGGCGTGCAGGAAAGCTTGAGGCTCAGCCGATGGTCGTAACAAGGCGGCCAGTGCTGCCGTCGGAAAGCATGATCCGTTCCCAGGTCACGCGGCCGGCGGCGATCGGCAGCAGCGCATTGCCGTTCGCGCCGGTATCGAGGGTCAACGACGAGAGCCTGCCCTCATGCCAGCCGCGCTCCTCCAGCGACTGCTCGGCGGCGGCGATTTCGGCGGATACATAAGAGAATAGGGAGCGGCCGAGAAAGGCGCCGAGCGGCGCCCGCCACTCTGCCTGCCTCGGGCGGGAGGCGGAGAGCAGCCGGTGGGTGCGGTCGCAGATCAGATGCACCGGCCGGACGGAATCCTCGACCAGCCGTTTCAGCGCCGTATCGACTGCTGCATATTGCGGTGAGGCGAAAATCCGTTCCAGCTTGGCGGCCTGTTCGCCCGACAGGGCGAGCTGATCGCGCTCCCAGCGTGAGACCGTCGCCTGGTTGACGCCGAGGAGTTCGGCGAGATGTTCCTGCTTCATGCTGCGCAGCAGCCGCCTGCGGCGTATGCCGGCGCCCGATATCGTCATCTGCCTGATCCCGTGCCGTTTTGGCCAGCATAAGGCTTGGGCTGGCCGGCAAGCAAGCTGTTGGGCGGCCGGATCATTATTCGGGCTGGCCCTCGAGGTCGTCTTTCAGCCGGTCGAGAATCGACAGGGAATGTCCGGCATAGGTGCTGATCCAGCGGTCATAGATGTGTTTGATCGGCAGGCTGTTCAGGTGGTTCCAGCGCTCGCGGCCTTCCTTCCTGGCGATGACCAGGTCAGCCTCTTCCAGCACCTTCAGATGCTGCATCACCGTACAGCGATCCATCTGCGGAAACGTCTCGCAAAGGGTCCCCGTGGTTCGGGGGCCATCCTTGAGCAGATCGAGGATTTCGCGGCGGCGATGATGCGCCAGCGCCTTGAAAACGGGGTCGTCGGTTGATTCGCTTGACATGTTATATTTTTATAACATAATGGCGCCAAGGACAATGGAACAGACACACTGGAGAAGAGGAGAAGTGTCATGTCTCTCGGAATCCGCATTTCCGGCCGTGTCGGTCGCCCCGTTGCAGAGGTGTTCGATGCCGTCGTCAACCCGAAGAAGCTCAGCAGCTATTTCACCACGATCGGTGGGGCGAGCGCGCCGCTCGTGAAGGGCACGACGGTCACCTGGTGGAAGGATGCGCCAGTCGAGGTCGTCGAACTCRTGCCGGAAAGCCGCATCGTGCTTCGCTGGGATGGCGGCACTGGCGAGGACGAGGCAAGATACAAGACGCTGGTCGAGATGAACTTCAAGCCGCTGGAGGATGGCGGGACGCTGGTGACGATCGCCGAGACCGGCTGGCGCGAAGACGATGCTGGCCGGCGCGGCACCTATCTCAATTGCGAAGGCTGGACGCAGATGCTCTGCTGCATGAAGGCTTTCGTTGAATATGGCATCAATCTGCGCGAGGGCATGTTCCTCAGCGAAATGAAGGGTGAGCCGGCCAGCGCGCCGGACATTTGACGATACGTCGATCTCAGCGAGATCGGCGGTGCAATCGTCGCATTCGCCGATATCACCGAGACTTTGCTTGCCTGTCACACTGCGGGTGCTAATTTCCGGATTCGATACTTCACTTCGGTTTCCAGGAGATTCATTATGCAGCTTGGCATGGTTGGTTTGGGCCGCATGGGCAATTATATGGTCCAGCGCTTGATGCGGGGCGGTCACGAATGCGTCGTTTACGACGCCAGGCCGGAAAGCGTTGCCGAGCTCGCCGGCCTCGGCGCGACCGGCAGTGCTTCGCTTGCGGAATTCGTCTCGAAGCTGACCCATCCGCGCGCGATCTGGCTGATGCTGCCGGCGGCGATCGTCGACAAGGTGCTGGCGAGCCTGATGCCGCTGCTTGAGAATGGCGATATCGTCATCGACGGCGGTAACTCCTACTACCACGACGATATCCGCCGCGGCGCCGAACTCATCACCAAAGGTATCCATTATGTCGATGTCGGCACCAGCGGCGGCGTCTTCGGCCTCGAGCGCGGCTATTGCCTGATGATCGGCGGCGAGAAGGGCATCGTCGAGCACCTTTCTCCCGTCTTCGCAACGCTGGCACCCGGCGTCGGCAAGACGGAAGCCTCGCCGAACCGGAGCGCCGAAGCGGCTGCTGCCAGCACCGCGGAGCAGGGTTACCTGCATTGCGGCCCGCATGGCGCCGGTCATTTCGTCAAAATGGTGCATAACGGCATCGAATATGGCCTGATGGCCGCCTATGCCGAAGGTATCAATATTCTGAAACACGCCAATATCGGCGCCGCCTCGCATGAGGCCGATGCGGAAACCGCGCCGCTCGCTCATCCGGAACATTTCCAATATGACTTCAACCTGCAGGATGTCGCCGAAGTCTGGCGCCGCGGCAGCGTCATCACCTCCTGGCTGCTCGATCTCACGGCCGATGCGCTGCATGCCGATCCCGCACTTTCGAAATATGCCGGCCGCGTCTCGGACAGCGGCGAAGGCCGCTGGACGATCATGGCGGCAATCGACGAAAGCGTGCCGACGCCGGTGCTGAGCGCTGCACTCTACGGCCGCTTCTCCTCGCGCGATAACGACGAATTCGCCAACAAGGTGCTGTCGGCGATGCGCGCGGGCTTCGGCGGCCACGTGGAAAAACCGGTCGCGAAATCCTGAAGGCAAGCGACTTCACTCACGGTTCCGGCAAATCCGTCATCCTGAAATGGCGAGCGCGGCGTTTCGTTTCGAGGAGGCGGCGACGTTGACCTTTCCTAGAGCCTTTCCTGGTCAGATTGCAGCATTCTGCCCGAGCAGGTTTTCGTCAGGGCATACCTCTTGGTACGTCCGAGCCGATCGCCTCTGCCCTGGCGCAAAGATGCCCGGCCCTTCGGGTTGGCTGAAACGGGCCGGCTGATCGACCGGCCGGCTTGGCCGTAGAGCTGGGCTACGACGCGCGCCGGCCGGTCGACCATCCGACTCCGTTTGAGCCAACAGAATGCTGCAATCTGACCAGGAAAGGCTCTAGCCATCAGTATGGGTTTCCTACTGCTTGCTGGCGGCAACGGTCGCGAGTATCCATTGCAAAATGTCGGCGCTGCTTTGCACAAGCGACCGACATTTCATTGGAGGCGGTCATGGAGCGTGGCATGGCAKGGGGCTTGAAGGCCSTCATATTCGGCATACTGGCATTGCTTGCGCTTTTTTCGGCGGCTGCGCCTGGCTTTTCCCAGACGCCGCCAGCGCAAGTGCCGGCGGCCGCCCCACCGGCCGAGGTGCGTGAGATGATGGAGCTCATGCAGACGCCTCAGGTCAAACAATGGATGTCGACGCAGATGGCGGCGGCGCCGGCGAGCGATTCCGCGGTCGGCGACCAGATGTCGGTCTTGTCAGGTCTGCTCCAGCATGCCCGCCGGCACGTCTCGATGGTCTCCGATGCGGCGATGATGCTGCCCTCACAGGTCGGCCATGCTTCTTCGCTGTTCTTCGGTGAAATCGCCGCCGCCGGCTGGCCGCGCATGGCGGCGCAGTTTCTGGCGATTTTCCTGCTCGGCACCATCGTCGAGCGCATTGCCCGCTATGCCTTTCGGCGCCGCCGCCAGGCGGCGCAGATGGCGGGCATGCATCTTGCCCCGCGCGTCATCCCGGCGATGATCTTTGCCGTGGCGACGGCGCTTGCTCTTCTTAGCGTCAGCTGGCCGCCGGTCAGCCAGAGCATCGCGATCGTTTGCGTTGTCGCGCTCGTGGTCCAGCGCTTCACGATTTGCCTCGGAGGTGTCCTGGTCGATCTCATCGGGCTGGCGCGGGTGGAGGAAGAACGGCAGGGTGTCACCGCTGCGATCATGCCGGCGCGCGCGGTTGCATTCTTCTGGTATCGGCGCTGTGCGACTTTCGTCATCTATTTCATATTCGGCTGGGCGGTGATCCAGTCGATGGAGCCGCTCGGCTATTCCTCGAGCGTCCGGCTCCTCATCGGCTACATCCTCGGCATAGGCCTGTTGCTGATCGCGATCGAGGCGGTCTGGTCGCGGCCGCACAAGGACGAGAAGCGCGGTCACGGGACCTCCTGGGCGCTCACCGTCTATTTCCTGGTGCTCTGGAGCCTCTGGGTCGCAGGCTTCAACTGGCTGCTTTGGCTCGGCATTTACGTGCTGCTGCTGCCGCGCGTGCTTGCCGTCTCGACGATTGCGGTAAAATCGCTGCAGCAGACCGAAGCGAGCTTCCTTGCCACGCGCCGCATTGCAGCCGTACTGCTCGACCGCGGCGTGCGGGCGCTGATCATTGCCGTCGCCGCCATCTGGCTTGGGCGTATGCTCGGCGTCGGTGCCGATACGATGGCCGCCGGCGAAACGATGATCGACAAGATCGCGCGCGGCGTAATCGGCGGCATCGTCATCCTGCTTGCCGCCGATCTGCTCTGGCATGTCATCAAGGCTTATATCGACGGCAAGCTGCTCGATTCATCCGTGGATGGCGGAGCAACGGATGAGGAGAAGGCCAAACGCGCGCGGATACAGACGCTGTTGCCGATCTTCCGCAATATTCTCGCCGTCGTGATCGCCGTCATTGCCGCTCTGATGGTGCTCTCCGGACTCGGTATCGAGATCGGGCCGCTGATCGCCGGCGCCGGTGTCGTCGGCGTTGCGGTCGGCTTCGGCGCTCAGACCATCGTCAAGGACGTCATCAGCGGCATGTTCTATCTCTGGGACGATGCCTTCCGCATTGGCGAATATATCGAAAGCGGCAGCCACAAGGGCGTAGTCGAGGCCTTCAGCCTGCGCTCGGTGAAGCTCAGGCATCATCGCGGGCCGCTGACGACGGTGCCGTTCGGCGAACTCGGCGCAGTGAAGAACCTCAATCGCGACTGGACGATCGACAAGATCAGCCTCAACGTCAAATACGACACCGATCTCGTCAAGGCGAAGAAGGTGATCAAGCAGATCGGCCAGACGCTGCTCGAAAATCCGGAATTCGGCCCTCATATCATCGAGACGCTGAAGATGAAGGGTGTCGAGCAGTTCGGCGAATTCGCGATCGAAATCCGGCTGTCGATGATGACGAAGCCCGGCGAGCAATTCGTCATCCGCCGCAATGCGCTGGCGATGATCCGCAATGCCTTCCAGGAAAACGGCATCGAATTCGCCGTGCCGACGGTGCAGGTGGCGGGCGACCGCGATGCGGAGGTGGATGCTGCCGTCGCGCGCTACGCCGCGCATGCGCGGGCGGGCGGCGAGCCGGCGGCATGAACCGCCTCACATCGCGCCGGCGGCTGCGATCAGCAGGCCGCCGATGATCGCCATGTTCGTCTTCCAGGTATTGATCGCGCTGTCGCGCGCCGTTCCCTGCATGTCCCAGAAATTCAGCAGCATGACGGTGGCGGCCAGCGTGAAGATGATGAGACCGAATGCCGCTGCCGTGACAAAAAGGCCGAGCATCAGCAGGATGCCCGCGACGATCTGAAACAGGCTGCCCAAGACCAGCACCCATTTCGCAAAAGGGACGCCGCGGGTTTCGATCGCCTCGGTCAGCGGCACGATGACGAAAAAATGATGAATGCCGCCAGCGACATAGAGACCGCCCAGCAGCAGACGTCCGAGGGCAAGCATCACAAAGGCCGAACCATCCTGCATATCGAACCGTTCTCCTGCGTCTCAACTCTCCGTCGAGGGCAAGGCTCTTCCGAAGCTTACGAAAATGCAATGCACCGTGACGCCCGCCTGCGCAAATTCGCCCCAATTGAGGATGATTGAGGCGCAGGCGGCGGGGCTGGGGTAGCGGCGGCATGGCTTCATAGAGCTTATATGCCTCTCATGTTACGTCTTTCGAAATGATTCCCGCCAAGCTGGCAGTTGCAGCAGGGTACGAGAATGTCGGGGCACGGCAATTTGGAAGAGATGGAAGAAACGGACGGGTTTTCTTTTCGCGGGCTTTTCAGGCGTTACAGAACGCCTTTGCTGGCCGCCGCGTCACTGGTGGTCTTCTGCCTCGTCGGTTACGCGATCGTGCAGCTCACCAACGAGGTGCGCTATGACGACGTCGTCGGTGCGCTGGCGGCGACCAGGCCGAGCGCGATCCTGCTTGCGCTGTTCTTCACGGCGCTCAGTTTCCTCTCGCTGATCTTCTACGATCTCAACRCCATCGAGTACATCGGCAAGAAGCTGCCCTTTCCGCATGTGGCGTTGACGGCGTTCAGCGCCTATGCCGTCGGCAACACCGCCGGTTTCGGCGCGCTTTCGGGCGGCGCGATCCGCTACCGTGCCTATACGCGCCTCGGGCTCTCGCCGGAGGATATCGGCCGCATCATCGCCTTCGTCACGCTGTCCTTCGGATTGGGGCTTGCGGGCGTCGCGGCGATCGCCCTCATCGTCATCGCCGACGAGATCGGCCCGCTGATCGGCGTCAGCCCCTTCCTCCTGCGGCTGATCGCCGGCTCGATCGTCGCCATTCTGGGCGCGGTGATGATTATCGGCCGTGACGGGCGCGTGCTCGATCTTGGCCCTGTGGCAATCCGCCTGCCGGATTCGCGTACCTGGTCGCGCCAGTTCCTCGTCACAGCCTTCGATATCGCCGCCTCGGCGTCCGTGCTCTATGTGCTGCTGCCGCAGACGGCCATCGGCTGGCCGGTCTTCCTCGCCGTCTATGCGATCGCCGTCGGTCTCGGCGTGCTCAGCCACGTTCCGGCCGGGCTCGGCGTGTTCGAGACCGTGATCATCGCCTCGCTCGGCAGCGCGGTGAACATCGATGCCGTGCTCGGATCGCTGGTGCTCTACCGGCTGGTCTACCATGTGCTGCCGCTGCTGATCGCCGTGCTCGCGGTCTCGGCGGCGGAGCTGCGTCGTTTCGTCGACCATCCGGCTGCCTCCAGCATGCGGCGCATCGGCGGACGGCTGATGCCGCAGCTGCTGTCGGCTCTCGCGCTGCTGCTTGGCGTCATGCTGGTGTTTTCGAGCGTCACGCCGACGCCGGACCAGAACCTCGAATTCCTCTCCAACTATCTGCCGCTGCCGATGGTCGAAGGGGCGCATTTCCTCTCCAGCCTGCTGGGGCTGGCACTCGTCGTCGCCGCGCGCGGCCTCGGCCAGCGGCTCGACGGCGCCTGGTGGGTTGCCGTGTTCTCGGCGCTTGCCGCGTTGACTTTGTCGCTGCTGAAGGCGATCGCGCTTGTCGAAGCCGCTTTTCTTGCCTTCCTCATCTTCGGGCTCTTCGTCAGCCGCCGGCTCTTTACCCGCCAGGCCTCGCTGCTCAACCAGGCGCTGACGGCGTCCTGGCTGATGGCGATCGCCGTGATCGTCGTCGGCGCCGTCGTCATCCTGCTCTTCGTCTATCGCGACGTCGAATACAGCAACCAGCTCTGGTGGCAGTTCGAATTCACGGCCGAAGCGCCGCGCGGGCTGCGCGCCGTGCTCGGCATCACCATCATCTCGTCGGCGATCGCCGTCTTCAGCCTGCTCCGGCCGGCGAGCTTCCGGCCGGAGCAGGCGACGGACGAGGCGCTGGTGCGTGCCGTCGAGATCGTCATGAAGCAGGGCAATGCGGATGCCAATCTCGTGCGCATGGGCGACAAGAGCATCATGTTCTCGGAAAACGGCGATGCCTTCATCATGTATGGCCGGCAGGGCCGCTCCTGGATCGCGCTGTTCGATCCGGTCGGCGACCATCGCGCCGTGCAGGAACTCGTCTGGCGTTTCGTCGAAGCGGCGCGTGCCGCCGGCTGCCGGGCGGTGTTCTATCAGATATCGCCGGCGCTGCTGTCTCATTGCGCCGATGCTGGCCTGCGCGCCTTCAAGCTCGGCGAACTGGCGGTGGCCGATCTCAGGACCTTCGAGATGAAGGGCGGCAAATGGGCGAACCTTCGCCAGACGGCAAGCCGCGCCCAGCGCGACGGGCTGGAATTCGCCGTCGTCGAACCGCAGGACTTGTCTTCGGTCATCGATGATCTAGCCGCCGTTTCCACGGCTTGGCTCGAGCATCACAATGCCAAGGAAAAGGGCTTCTCGCTCGGCGCGTTCGATTTCGATTATGTCTCCTCGCAGCCGGTCGGCATCTTGAAAAAGGACGGCAGGATCGTCGCCTTCGCCAATATCCTCGTGACCGAATCCAGACAGGAGGGCACGATCGATCTCATGCGCTTCTCGCCGGACGCGCCGAAGGGCTCGATGGACTTTCTCTTCGTGCAGATCATGGAATATCTGCGAGAGCAGGGTTTCACCCACTTCAATCTCGGCATGGCGCCTCTCTCCGGCATGTCGAAACGCGAGGCGGCGCCCGTCTGGGACCGCATCGGCAGCACCGTTTTCGAACACGGCGAGCGCTTCTATAACTTCAAAGGCCTTCGGGCATTCAAATCCAAGTTTCATCCGCACTGGCAACCGCGCTATCTTGCGGTCTCCGGAGGGGGCAATCCGATGATCGCGTTGATGGACGCGACATTTCTGATTGGGGGCGGATTGAAAGGGGTAGTGAGAAAATGATCAGGACAATCCTTCTTGCCACGGCATGCGCCTGCATGCTCGCGGCCGCACCGGCTGACGCCGCCGAGGAGACCACGCAGAGCTTCGAAACCGGGCTCATCCCGTCGCCGCACATCTTCCTGCCGGAAGGGGAGGTGAAGGGCACGGTGATGCTGATCTCGGATGCGGCCGGCTGGGGCGACTATGAGAAGGCCGAAGCCGACAGGTTGGTCGCCGAAGGCGCCGTTGTCATCGGCGTCGACTTTCCCTCCTATATCCAGGCGCTCGGCCGGTATGACGTCAGCCTCAACGACGGCTGCGTCTACATGGTGTCGGACATCGAATCGCTGAGCCAGCAGGTGCAGCGCGCGACCGGCAACAACGCCTATCACCTGCCGATCGTCGCCGGCATCGGCGAGGGCGGGGCCTTAGCGCTGGCGATTGCCGCGCAAACGCCGGATGCGACGATCGGCCAGACACTTGCCGTTAATCCGGTCGCCGGCATTCCGCTTGCCAAGGAGCTTTGCACGCCAGCGTCCAAGCAAGTGGTCGGCGAACGCACGGTCTATGGCCTCAGCGACGGCGTCCTGCCGGACCCGATCGTTACCGTCTTCACGCCTGATGCCAACAAGGATGGTCGGGCGCATGCCGAGGCGCTGAAGAAGGCCCATGACGCGATCGAGATCCGCGATTCCACCGACGATGCGCAGACGGCGTTTGCCGATACGCTCGACGATCTCGTCACCGCCTCCGGCGCCTTCGGCAACCCGCTCGGCCTGCCGCTGGCTGTGCTCGAGGCAACGCCGGCCCTCGATACGATGGCGGTGATCTATTCCGGCGACGGCGGCTGGCGCGACATCGACAAGGAGGTCGGCGGCACGCTGCAGAAGGAAGGTATTCCGGTCGTCGGCGTCGATTCGCTCCACTATTTCTGGAAGGAGCGCAAGCCGGAGGAGACAGCCGCCGATCTTTCGAAGATCATCGATTTTTACCGCAAGCAGTGGAAGGTGAAGCATGTGCTGCTCGTCGGTTATTCCTTCGGTGCCGATGTCGTGCCCGCCACCTACCAGCTCCTCAAGCCAGCCGAAAAATCGGCGGTGGCGCAATTGTCGCTGCTGTCGCTTTCGCACGAAGTCGACTACGTCATCTCCGTTCTCGGCTGGCTCGGCCAGAAGACGGAAGGGGCGGGAGGCGATCCCGTCGGCGATCTGAAGAACATCGATCCGAAGCTCGTGCAATGCATCTACGGCAAAGACGACGATGACGATGTCGCCTGTCCGGCGCTGAAGGATAGCGGCGCCGAGGTTATCGAACTGCCGGGCGATCATCACTTCGACGAGAATTACGACCTTCTGACGAAGACAATCATCGACGGGCTGAAGAGGCGGCTGCAGGATTAAGCGCAGCGCGTCCGATAGGACGCGCTAAGGACGCTTTAACACTTTGAAATCAGCGCATCAGCGTTTCTTCGCTCCAGCCGAGCGCGGTGAGTTCTGCGCCGCGAAACCGCGCATCGTCGGCAACTATGAATTCGTCGAGTTGCGGCGGAGCGATGCTGGTGCCGGAGAGCATCGCATGCACCTGTCCGCGATGATGGGTCTGATGTTGGAAGAGGTGGCCGAGCACGTCATCCATCCGCTCTTCTTGAATGCGGGCACCGCGATGGAGGCTGATGGTCGAGGTGAGCCTCTCCGGCGTCAGGGCCTCGCAAAGCGCCACCAGGCGCTGATCGACCTTCGCCTGGGCTTCTGCCAGCGAGGAAACGTCATCGAACGGTTCGTCGATCTCGAAAGCCTTGAGCCCGAGCGTGCCGCCTTCCAGGCCGTCGACATAGAACCAGTCGACCGTGATGATATGGTTCAAGGTTTCCTTGATCGAGGGAAAGAAGCTTGTGCGTTGCGCTTCGAATTCGCCAGGCTTCAATGCCGCGCAAGCTTGAAGCAGCCGGCGGTTGGCAAGGGCGTTGTTATAGGCAAGTTTGCGGAATGGCCTGACAGGATCGTAGGTCGGCATCGGCGCGTCTCCTCTTTAAGCGCTTTTGGCTACAGCTCCGGGCGCCTTTTGAGGCGCGCAAAGGGCGCTGTAACACCTTGAATTGCTTGTGTCAGTCTTTGCCGTCGAGATCGCCGTCCCGCCAGACGAGATGACGTGGCGAAACGGGAAGGGTTTCGATTTCATCGGCGATGAAATAGGGCGGGATGTCGAGTGCGGTCAGGGCATCGCGCGTCGCGGGCACCCATTTGAACTCGAGATAGTTGTCGCCGTCCTCGACCCGATGGGTGATCTCGCCCGGCCGGAAGGGGAATTCCGGCGGGATGTCCATCAGATAATAGAAGCCGAGTTCGTGCCAATCGCGCTGTTCGTAGTGGAAGAAATTCTCGACGATCCACAGCAGGCGATGGACGGTCACCTCAACGCCCAGTTCCTCCACCATCTCGCGCTTCAGCGTCTCTTCCGACGTTTCGCCTATCTCCGCCCGACCGCCCGGAAAAGTCCAGAAGGGCTCGTGTACGGCGCGATGAACGAGCACATGGCCATCGCGAAAACCGAGGCCGGCGATGCGATAGTTGAAACGCCGACCGCCTGCACTCAGGCGGATGTGAATGCGCTTGGTCATGCCATTCTTATCCAAGATCGATCACGACAATTTCCGGCGGCACGCCGAAGCGGACGGGTGCAATGGAGCAGCCAAGCCCGCCGGAAACGATGATATTACGCTCCTCTTCAACGATATGGCCATAGGCGTAGCGATTGCCGTAGCGCGAGGGCACGATCGGCGAACGGCCGAGGAAACGGATCTGTCCGCCATGCGTGTGGCCCGATAGCGTCAGCGAGACACGCTCGGGCACGCGCGGAAAGATATCGGGCTCATGAGCGAGCAGCATGACGGGCGCATCGTCCGTAATCTGCGCCATCGTTCCCTCGAGATCGTCGAGGCCGAGCATCTGCGTGCGGCCCCACTTCCGGCCCGGCAGCAGCGCCAGCTGATCTTCGAGGCCTGCGAGCCAAAAGCCGCGGCCATCCTTTTCGAGCCGAACGGCGCGGTTGCCGTAGACCGGGATTCCGACGTCGGCGAGGGCCCGATGTCCGAATGTTTCCATCCCGCCGTTCTTCTGGGCGGTCCTGTCCTCCCACCAATCGTGGTTGCCCATGACCGCATGGACGCCGAGAGGAGCCTGCAAGGTGGCGAGCGCCTTCGACCATTGGCTCGAATGCACGTATTGCGTCACCATGTTCATGCCGGCGGCATAGTCGCCGAGCAGGACGGTGATATCGCCTTCGAGTTCATTTGCCCTATGGCAGATCGCGGCAATGCGGCTTGCYGACATCCAGGGTTCGCAGGCATGGAGATCGGCGAGCGCGACGATGCGGAGCTTGAGCCCGGGCGCCCATCCCGGCGGCGTCAGCCGGTAGCGGGTGATGGCGAGCCGCGCGAGTGGTTCATAGGCGAAGGCATAACCACCGAGCGACATGACGCCTGCGACACTGCCGCCGAGAACCTTCAAAAATCCGCGGCGGGTGATCACTCAGTTGTCCTCCTGGAACAGCCGGAACTGCGCAGCCTCCATATCCTTAGGTGGTTGCATTCCCAGATGTTTCCACGCGATTGCGGTCAGAACACGGCCGCGTGGCGTGCGCTGAATGAAACCCTGCTGGATCATGTAGGGCTCGATGATGTCCTCGATCGCGTCACGCGGCTCGGAAAGGCCGGCGGCGATGGTTTCGATGCCGACCGGGCCGCCGCCGAAATTGACCGCGATCATGTTGAGGTAACGTTTGTCGAGCTGATCGAAGCCGACATTGTCGACCAGCAGGCGGGTCAGCGCCTCGTCGGCGATTTCTCGGGTGACGGCTTCTGCCCTTGCCACCTCGGCAAAGTCGCGTACGCGCCGCAGCAGACGGCCGGCGATGCGCGGGGTGCCACGGGCGCGTCTTGCGATCTCGCGGGCGCCCTCCTCGGTGATCGGCAGGTTCATCAGCCGCGCGCCACGGCGCACGATCAGTTCCAGCTCCTCGACGGTGTAGAAGCTCAAGCGTACCGGAATGCCGAAGCGGTCGCGCAGCGGCGTCGTCAACAGGCCGAGGCGGGTGGTGGCCGCCACCAGCGTGAATTTCGACAGGTCGATCTTCACCGAGCGAGCGGCAGGGCCTTCCCCGATGATGAGGTCGAGCTGGAAATCTTCCATGGCCGGATAGAGGATTTCCTCGACGGCGGGATTGAGGCGATGGATCTCGTCGATGAAGAGCACGTCGCGCTCCTCGAGATTGGTGAGCAGGGCAGCGAGATCGCCGGCCTTGGCGATGACAGGGCCCGACGTTGAGCGGAAATTGACGCCGAGCTCTTTGGCCATGATCTGCGCCAGCGTCGTCTTGCCAAGGCCGGGCGGCCCGACGAAGAGCACATGGTCCAGCGCTTCGCCGCGGTTTTTCGCCGCCTCGATGAAGACCTTGAGATTGGCGCGCGCTTCCGCCTGGCCGGTGAACTCGTCCAGCGATTGCGGGCGCAACGTAATATCAAGGTCTTCGCCCCGCTTTTCCGGCGATATCAGGCGGGCGGGTTCACTCATGCTCTCATTCCGTTTTGAAACCTGTCACACCAATACACCAAAAAACGGCTGCCTCGACATTCCATCATCGGTTTTCCGGCCTTTCACCGCGCCAGCTCCTTCAACCCCAGCCTGATCAGCTTGGCGCTGTCGGCGCCATCGCCTGCAGTCTTCATTGCCGCGGCGATCGCGTTCGCCGCCTGGTCGCGGGAATAGCCGAGGTTGGTCAGCGCGGAAACCGCATCGGCGACAGGCGCGGCCGCGACACCTTCGCCGAGTTCCTGCTTGAGGGCGATATTGATCGCTTCCCCGGCAAAGGCCGGCGCCCGGCTCTTGAGCTCGGTGACGAGGCGCATCGCCACTTTGGGACCGACGCCCGGCGCGCGCGAGACGGCGGCGCGATCCTGCAGGGCGATCGCATTGGCAAGTTCGCCTGGCGTCAGCGTCGAGAGCACAGCGAGCGCCACCTTGGCGCCGACGCCCTGAACGCTCTGGAGCAGGTTGAACCATTCCCGCTCCAGCGCGGTCATGAATCCGAAGAGCCTCAACTGATCCTCGCGCACATAGGTTTCGATGAACAGTACGCAGGCTTCACCAACTGAGCCGAGCTTGGATAGGGTACGCGCCGAGCAATGGGCGACGTAGCAGACGCCGTGCACATCGACGAGCACATAGTCTTCGCCGATCTCGTCTATGGTGCCTTTCAGCTTGCCGATCATAAGTCGCGGTCTCTCAAGGATGCGTTTCGGGGGTTATAAGGTCAACGGAGGGGAAATAGGAGCGGTATCCGCTGGGATCGCGGGTCAAAATTCTGTAGCCCCTTATCGCCGCATGCGCGCCGATGAAGAAATCGGGCAAGATCCGTTCGCGCCCACCGCCGGCGCGACGATAAAGCCGGAAGGCCGCAGCAGCGGCGAATGCAGCCGGCCAAGGCAGATTCTCGCGGCGGAATTCATCCTGCGGCAGCAGTCGATCGACTTCGTCCACGTCGTCGTACCGAACGGAAAATTCGGAATAGATGATCGGGTTTATGAGGACAGGACCGTCTTTGAAGACCTCAAGCATCTTTCGACGCGACCAACCATGCCAGTCCGAACCGACCACGGCCAGATCGACAAGTATGTTCGTGTCGACAAGTGTGGCCATCAGCGATCACGGGTCATCGACATAAGGTCTTCGGCATCGATCTCCTGATCGCCAGTGCCCTCGAGGCGACGGACCGTCTGCATGAAACGATCCAGGCGACCCCGATCCTCGATCTCCTGCTTGCCGTTCTTCGGCGAGAGAACGAGCTTGCCGCCCTCTATCGAGAAAATGACCTCGCTGTTGGCCTCGATGCCGACAAGTTCTCTGAGATCGCGAGGAATGGTGACCTGCCCTTTGGACGTAACACGCATCTTGTTGCTCCTTCGTGGTAAGAATTATCCTTACCGACAGAACAAGTCAAGAACACACTACCCAGCCAGCGCCTGTCGCATCCGGTTGCTGCCGCGATTATGCGCATGGCAGATGGCGATCGCCAGAGCGTCGGCTGCGTCGTGGCCCTTGAATTCGACCTTCGGCATCAGGATCTTCAGCATCATGTGGATCTGCTGCTTTTCGCCGTGGCCGACGCCGATGACGGCCTTCTTCACGGCGTTCGGGGCATATTCGGAGACCGGCAGCCCGGCGCGCGCCGGCACCAGCATGGCGATGCCGCGGGCCTGGCCAAGCTTCAGGGTCGCCACCGCATCCTTGTTGACGAAGGTCTGTTCGACGGCGGCCTCATCCGGCTTGTAACTGTGGACGATCTCCGCCAGGCCGTCGTGCAATTGGCAAAGGCGGGAGGCAAGGTCCATGTCTCCATCAGAGGTCACGGTTCCAGATGCCACAAACCGCAGGGAATTGCCTAATGTCTCGATGATTCCCCAGCCGGTGCGGCGAAGCCCGGGATCGATGCCGACGATGCGAATCGTATTTTGCATGGTTCAACCTATAGCGATTGCGAAATAAGTGCCACCGATATGTGAACAAAACAAAAACACTCCAGGATTTCGGCCGCGTCATTTACCGCGAATTAAAACAGATGCCTGAATTCTAGTCATCAAATACGAGAGGGGCTTCTTTTGGCAAAGAGTTAAGCCTCCGATGTTGTGTTTACAGGTCAGTTGATCAGGCATACGCCGCGTGCCCGCGCTGGCAGGCGCGGTTCAGAAGGGGTTCGTTGTACATGGCTCGGAGATTTCAGTCGCTGTCCTTCAAGGTCATCGTCACATTCATTCTGATGACCGTGCTGTCGATTGCGGTCATCGATGTGCTTGCCTATTTCGCCAGTAGCCGCATTTCGGACGAACAGGCGCTTAAGGCCAAGGAAAGCGTGCTGATCTTTCGCGGCGACATGCTGCAGGACCAGCTGACGCAACTTGAAAACCAGGCCAACTCCATCGCGCGCATCGAGGCGCTGCAGATGTCGATCACCAATCTGAAGAGCGGCTGGAAGACCATCGAGAAGACCGCGGGGGATGCTCGCGCCGAGCTGAAGAAGGTATTCATAGCAGGCAACCCCAATCCCGCCGACCAGCGCGAGAAGCTGATCAAACCGGAAGGGCCAAGCGGCTTTTATTATTCGAGCCACGAGAAGACGCAGGGCGAAGTCGCCCGCGACCTCGAGGATACTGCCTTCAGCGATCTGCTGATTGTCGATCTCGAGGGTACTGTTCTCTATTCCTATAAGAAGGAAGACGATTTCGCCGAGAACCTGAAGTCGGACGCCTGGAAGGCGACTGGCGCTGGCATCGCTTTCGCCAAGGCGATCGAGAATACCGCCAAGGCGACCGATGATGCTGCGCCGACCGGCTTTTCCGGCCTTCGTGTCGATGCCGGCAGCGGCAAGTCGGCGATCTTCTATGCCGTACCGATCGTCAAGCTTGGAGCGCTCAAGGGCATCATTCTCTTCAAGGTGCGGGACGAGATCGTCACCGGCATCCTCGCCAAGGGCATCGTCCAGGGCAGCACGGCGCGGGCGGCGATCGTCTCCGGCGATGGATCCGCCGTTGGTCTCGACGGTAGCGGCAAGCTTGCGACGCTTGACGCGACACCCTTCACCTTCATCAAGAGCGCGCTTGCCAGTTCGGCGATGACAGTTGCCGATTTCAGCCGGGCGGACGGCGCGGCCCGTGCCTATGTCCGCGGCATCGACTATCGCGGCGACCGTTTCCTCGTGGTCGAAAGCGTACTTCTGAGCGAGCTCAATGCCGGCTCGATCGAGATCGCCACCCTGCTGACGATGATCGGCATCGGCGTGCTCGTCGTCATGGCGCTTGCCACTGGGCTCGTCACCAATTTGCTGTTCTCGCCGCTTGCGCGGCTTGCCGGCGTCACCCGCGATGTCGCCGACGGCAAGCTCGACAGCGAGATCGGCAGCCTGAACCGCAAGGACGAGATCGGCACGATGGCGAACGCGCTCGACCGCTTCCGCCACTCGCTGATCGAAAGCCGCGAGCTCGAAGCCGCCAGCGAGGAGACGCGCCTGCAGGCCGAACACGACCGCCAGCAGAATCTGGCCGAGCGCGAGGCTGAGGCGAAGACGCTGCAGCAGGTGGTCGAGGCGCTCGACGAGGGCCTGCATCATCTGGCGAACGGCGATCTCGCCTACCAGATCGATACCCATTTCCCGAACGAGCTCGAAAGCCTGCGCGTCAATTTCAACGAGGCGTTGGCGACGCTCAGCGAAACCATGACGGCGATCGGCGGCAACTCGATGGCGGTGCGCGCCGGCTCCGAGGAGATGCGCACCGGCGCCGACGAGCTTGCCGGGCGCACCGAGCGCCAGGCCGGCTCGATCACGGAGACGGCGAATGCGATCAGCGCCATCACCCAGTCGGTCCGCCGGCAGATCGAGCGGGCCGAACAGGCCGAGCGCATCGCCCGCGACGCCAAGAAGGAGACGACCGGCTCAGGCCAGATCATGCGCGAGACGATCGCGGCGATGGAGGCAATCCAGGCCTCGTCACGCCAGATCAACACGATCATCTCAGTCATCGACGACATTGCCTTCCAGACCAACCTCCTGGCGCTGAATGCCGGTGTCGAGGCAGCGCGCGCCGGTGAATCCGGCAAGGGCTTCGCGGTCGTCGCTATGGAAGTGCGCGAGCTCGCCCAGCGCTCATCGAGCGCGGCCAAGGAAATCTCCAGCCTGCTGCAGAAATCGACGCATGAGGTCGAAAGCGGCGTTGCGCTTGTGGAAAAAGCGGGCGTCGCGTTGACGGGCATCGGCGCCCATGTCGAGGCGATCAACGGGCAGATCAACGAGATCATGGGTGCGACCCGCGAGGAAGCCAATACGCTGCGCGAGATCAATAGCGCCGTCGCCGAACTCGACGCGATGACGCAGCAGAACGCCTCGATGGTCGAGGAGACGACGGCGGCGATCCACCGGCTCGCGACGGAAGCCCWGGAAATGGACCGCCAGCTCGGCAATTTCACGCTGCCGCCCGGCCACCATCAACCGAGCGCCGAGGTGCACGTGCTGCGCCGTCACCGGTAACCCGGCGTTTTCAACATTGCATGAGGGTCGCGCTCGCGCGGCCTTTTTTGTTTGCATATATGGTTTGGAATGGCGCGGGCGCGAACCTACATAGACGGCATCGTCCAACTGCCCGGCAGGTTTCCCATGGTTCCCTTCTCCATACTCGACCTTTCCCCCGTTGCCGAAGGCAGCACCGTGCGCCAGTCCCTCGAGGGCTCGGCGCGGATGGCTGTGAAGGCCGAGGAATTCGGTTACAAGCGCTTCTGGCTCGCCGAACATCACGGCATGCCGGGGATCGCCAGCGCTGCCACCGCCGTTGTCATCGGCCATGTCGGGGCTGCGACAAAGCGCATCCGCATCGGCTCCGGCGGCATCATGCTGCCCAATCATTCGCCGCTCGTTATCGCCGAGCAGTTCGGCACGCTGGAGGCGCTCTTCCCCGGTCGCATCGATCTCGGCCTCGGGCGTGCACCGGGAACGGACATGCGCACGGCACAGGCGCTGCGGCGCAACCTCGAGGCCGGTGCAAACAGCTTCCCCAACGACGTGGTGGAACTGCAGCAACTCCTCGATACGCCGGTCGAGAACCAGGCGATCCTCGCAGTTCCCGGCAATGGCTCACATATCCCGATCTGGCTGCTCGGCTCCAGTCTCTACAGCGCCCAACTCGCCGGCATGCTCGGGCTTCCCTATGCCTTCGCCTCGCATTTCGCGCCCGACATGCTGCTCGATGCGATTGCGATCTACCGTGACCGCTTCCAACCCTCGGCGACGCTCGATAAGCCCCATGTGATGGTCGGCGTCATGGGTGCTGTGGCGGCGACGGACGAGGAGGCACGCTATCATTTCACCTCCGCCCAGCAGCAATTCGTCAATCTGCGCCGCAATGTCCGCGGTCCGTTCCCACGTCCGGTGGCCGATATGGGGGACTTCTGGTCGCCGATGGAAAAGATGAATGTCGAACACACGCTGCGTTATGCCGTGGTAGGCTCGCCGAAGACGGCGGAGGCGAAACTGACGGAGTTTCTGCGGGAAACGCAGGCCGACGAGGTGATCATCTCGATGCCGATCCACGACATCGAGGCGCGGCTGACATCGGTGGAACTATTCGCGGGGCTGGGAAATTTCATGCGAGCCGCCGCTTAGAACAGGATGATTTTAGGCCGGTCGGCCTAAAATCTGAATCCTGTTCTACATTATATAGTTAGAGCATGATTTCGTCCGAAAACCGCTCACACTTTTCGGCATCCTGCTCCAGGGCCTGCGCGAGGCGGCACTCTGACGACGCCACCTTTCCGGCAAGAAAAAACCCGGCGTTGCAGCCGGGTTTTTATTTGACACCTGCCTCAGGAGATCAGGCCGAGAGCTTCGCCAGCACTTCTTCCGAGACTTCGAAGTTGGAATAGACGTTCTGCACGTCGTCATCGTCTTCCAGGCTGTCGATGAGTTTCAGCAGCGACTGGGCTTTTTCCTCGTCCACCGGCACGTTGTTCTGGGCGCGCCAGACGGCCTTGACGGTTTCGGCTTCGCCGAGGCTCGATTCCAGCGCTTTCGCCACTTCGCCGAGGGCTTCGAAGGCGCAGGTGATGTAGTGGCCGTCTTCATCGGTCTCGACRTCGTCGGCGCCGGCTTCGATCGCGGCTTCCATCACCTTGTCGCCATCGCCGACGGAAAGCTTGTAGGTGATTTCTCCGACATGGTCGAAGGAGAAGGACACCGAACCGGTTTCGCCGAGAGCGCCGCCGGCCTTGGTGAAGCTCGAGCGGACGTTGGAGGCGGTGCGGTTGCGGTTGTCGGTCAGGGCCTCGACGATGATCGCCGTGCCGCCGGGGCCGTAGCCCTCATAGCGGACTTCATCGTAATTTTCGCCGTCGGCGCCGGCCGCCTTCTTGATGGCGCGGTCGATATTGTCCTTCGGCATGGACTGGGCCTTGGCGTTCTGGATCGCCAGGCGAAGGCGGGCGTTCATCGTCGGGTCGGGCAGGCCGGCCTTGGCGGCAACGGTGATTTCGCGCGCAAGCTTGGAGAACATTTTCGACCGCACGGCATCCTGACGGCCTTTGCGGTGCATGATGTTTTTAAACTGTGAATGGCCAGCCATGGCACCCCTGTTCACGTCTCATTGTTCGGAATGGGCCGCCTTATAAGAGCGAAACGGCACCCGTTCAAGGAAAAAGCAGTTCGGAACAAAGGCGAGGGGATGACGTTTCAACGGAACTCCATCCAACGGAAAGGAACGGTCATGGCAAGTCTCAGCGAGGCGCAGGAACATCCAGCACGTCAGCTCTGGGATCAGGTCAACGATGTCCATGCCGGCATGCTCGGAATTTCCGGACTGGATATGCACATGCAGCCGATGGCGCCGCATGCCGATCCCACCACCAACACCATCTGGTTTTACACCAAGACCGACGCCGACATCGTGCGCGCCATCAAGCCCGGCAGCCGCGCGCATTTCTGCGTTATCGGCAAGGATCACGACTATCACGCCTGCCTCGCCGGTGTGATCGAGGTGCATCCTGATCCTTCCAAGATCGAGGAATACTGGAGCTCGATCGTCGCGGCCTGGTATGATGGCGGCAAGAAGGACCCCAAGCTTACCATGCTGTCCCTCCATGTCGACGATGCCGAGATCTGGGTTTCCACAGGCAACAAGCTGAAATTCGGCTGGGAGATCGCCAAGGCCAATCTCGACGACGACAAGATGCCGGATGTCGGCATCAAGCGCCATCTGCAGTTCGCCTGATGCGCGAGGCTCCTGCATAATTCCTGAAATCGGAATCGATTTAAGGATAAAATTATGCAGCAATTCAAAGTGCCACAGCGTCCTTTGCGCGTCTAAAAAGACGCGCGGCGCTGTAGAAGGAAAGCCGCCGGGCCTTTTTACTGCACGCCCTTCAACACATAAATCAGCGGCTTTTTCGGCAGAGTGCGCATCGAGATGGTGATGCTGTCATCGGGCGCATTGGCGACGTCGAAATCCTTGCCGAACATCGAGACGAAGGCTTCGACCGGCGGGCCGCGCCGGTGCATCGGCAGGATCAACGACGAGCGTAGCCGCTTGATGACGCGGCTCATGCTGTCGGCGCCCATTGTCAGGCCACCGTCGACGGGAACCATGACGATGTCGAGGCGGCCGATCTCGGTATAATGGGCATCCGTCAGTTCGTAGTGCAAGTGGCCGAGATGACCGATGCAGAGGCCGGCGATTTCGAAAATGAAGATGGAGTTGCCGTTCTCGTGCGCACCGCCGAGGCCATAGCTGAAGCGGATATCCGTCGTGACGTTGCGGATATAAGCATCGCCGACGACGAGATTGATGTTCGCCTTCTCGCCCGGAACATCGCTCCACCCATGCAGCACATGCTTGATGCCGGGATCGGGCGTCAAGGTGAAGTGGGTCGAATGGGCCTTGTTCATGGTTACGACGTCGGGCATCGTCGCCGGCCTGTACCAGCCATTATAATCTGTCGCGATGACGATGCCTGAGGGCGTTTCGATCTCGAAGGTGGAGTGGCCGAGGAAGGTGAGTTTGACGTCCTCGCCCTCGGAGACGGCAGGCATCAGCGGCGGAGCGCCGGAAAAGCTTGCGAAGGTCACCTTGGGGATGGTTTGCGCGATCGCCTGACACTGGCTGACCGGTGGCCGCTGCCCTTGTGCCCCGGCAAGATTCGGCGCGGCGAAGGCCGCAAGGCATGCGATAGCGAGGACAAGATATCGCGGCTTCATGCCACCCCTCCGGCGCTCTATCACCCTTTGATCGGCGCATAACCCCGAAAATCGATTCCGATTTTCGGGGTTATGCGCGAATGGCGGGAGGATGCGGCATGAGGCCGCAGGGGTCCAGACGGAGGATGCTCACAATTGCGTGTTGGCGGGGTGGCTAGAACAGGATGATTTTAGGCCCGGTTGGCCTAAAATCTGAATCCTGTTCTAAATTAAAGAGTTAGAGCATGATGTCGCCCGAAAACCGCTCACACTTTTCGGCATCATGCTCTATCGCCAGAACTCTGGCACCGTCTCGGCCAGTCGCGGCCCGAGCCGGAGTGGCGCGATCTTTTCGGCAAGTCCCGTCGTATCCGAGATTTCCACGCCGACGCCGCAGATCGTCGCGGGGCCGTTGGCTGCTTCCATGCGGCCCTTCGGCATCTTGGAGATGAAGCGGTTGAGCGGCTCCTCCTTGTCCATGCCGAGGGAGGAGTCGTAGTCGCCGCACATGCCGGCATCCGACATATAGGCGGTGCCGCCGTTCAGGATCTGTGCGTCGGCCGTTGGCACATGCGTGTGGGTGCCGACGACGAAGCTGGCGCGGCCGTCGACGAAATGGCCGAAGCACTGTTTCTCGCTGGTCGCCTCGGCATGGAAATCGAAGATGATCGCGTCGGCCTGTTCCTTCAGCGGGCAGGCGTCGAGGATGACCTCCGCCGATTTGAAGGGGTCGTCGAGTTCCGGATGCATGAAGACCCGGCCCATGACGTTGGCGACGAGCACGCGCGCGCCGTTCCTGGCATAGAAAAGGCCGGAGCCGCGGCCAGGCGTGCCTTGCGGATAGTTGGCAGGACGTAAAAACTGATCGTGCCGGCCGGCAAAAGCGACGGCTTCCTTCTGGTCCCAGACGTGATTGCCTGTCGTCACCACATCGGCGCCGGCATTGATCGTTTCCAGAAAGATGTCCTCGGTGATGCCGAAGCCGCCAGCGGCGTTCTCGCCGTTGACGATGACGAAATCGAGTTTGAGGTCGGAAACCAGGCCGGGAAGACGGTCCCAGACCGCCGTGCGTCCCGTCTTGCCGACCATGTCACCCAGAAAAAGCAGCCGCATTCCCTATCCAATCCAAGAGGCAAAAAAGCGAAGGCCGCTTTCTGTCAGGATGGCATCCAGGCTTATGTCGTGCGGCTCAGCGGGCACATGTGCCACTTCCTGGCAGTCGAATGCAATGCCGATCAGCTTCGGATGCAGGCCTTTTTGCCTTAGCCGGCTGATGGCGCGGTCGTAGTGGCCGGCGCCGTAGCCGATGCGGTGGCCGCGGGCATCGAAGGCCGAAAGCGGCACCAGCATGATCTCGGGATCAAGAATGGCGGCATCTGTGCCGGGGCCGACCGTACCGAAACCGGTATCGACGAGCGGCGCACCTTCCGCCAGCTCGCGAAAGACGATGGTCTGCCGATCGAGGATCGCCGGCACGCAGAGCCGCGCACCGCGCACGGCAAAGCGCGCCATCAGCGGCCTGAGATCGGCTTCCGAACGGATCGGCAGAAAGCCGGAGATGATCGTACCCAGTGCAAATCCGACGGCCTCGCCGGCATGTTCGGCCATTGCGAGACTTTTGGAGGCGCGTTTCTCTGCGGGGATGGCGTCGCGTGCGGACAGCCGTTCGTTGCGCAACTGCGCTTTCAATTCTCTAGAGGTCATTCGATCTGCCGGTTCTGAGAGATTTACCCGAGCATAGACGGCTGGATGTTCGATGCAAATGCCGGATGCGACAGCATCACGCGCGTTTGACGCCTCGGCCGCCGGCGGCAGCGATCGTCAGACGACGATGCTTGTCGGTATTGTCGCCGTGGCGATGGAGAAGCCTGCCATATCAGGAACGGCATTGGCCCCGGCCTGCCGGTTTTGCTGCCGCAACTCGCGCATCGCCTTTTCGAGCACTTGCTTGAGTTCGCGCACCACCGCCTTGAACTCTTCCATCGTTTCGCGGTCATCGGCCGAAATGCCCGAGAATTTCGGGGCATCCTCGGCGACGCTGGCATAGGCGTTGCGTGCGTTGGTGGCGGCGTCCGGTTCCTGCGAGCCGGTCTCGCCGGCCGCAGTTTCTCCTGAAGTATCCGTCAGCGCAGCGGCGGCCCCGCTCGTTGCGACTGCTGTCGCATCCGTGGTTGTTGCATCCACCGGAACGGCCGTTGCCGGGCTGCCGGTCGCGACTGATGATGCGAATTCTGAGGCGGCGGTGCCGACCTTGCGCGCCAGTTCGGCGGCCAGCCGGGCGACTACCTCAGGTGCCATGTTGGAGCTGCGCAGCATCTCCAACTGCTGCTTTGCCTCTTCGAGCTTGCGTTGCGCCTTCGCCTTGGCCTCGTCTCCCGAGTTCGCCAAGGTCTGGCGCATCTGCTGCAGCGCCTGGGTGGCGCGCTGCAGCTTCAGCACGCCTTGATCGGTCTCGCTTCCGGCGGCTGAAATGGCTGCCGTCGAAGACGTGCCGCGCAAGATGATGGAGGCAGACGTGGTAGCGACCTGCATGGACAATCCCCCGATTTTTAATTCGGGCCCCCGATTGCAATTCGGCGCATTTTGCAACGTCAGGCTTGCGTGGACCTGTGTCTTGGGGATTCGGGAAGCGCAGCGGCCAGCCGCCGTATCGTCTCGTCGAATAGAGGCGCTCCGCCGGGCGTCCAGCCGAGCGCGCGGATTTTCGCCGTGCTCATGGGATTGAGCGCAGCGCTATCGGCGGGAGCCGGCAGCGCGTGTCGACAGCCCGTCTCGCTGCGGATGGGTAAAAGGATATCACGCGTGTCGACTGACATGTCCGAGACGTTGAAGACCTCGCCGGAGATGCGAGTGCTTTCCGTCTCCAGCATCAGCCGTACCGCCCGCCCGAGATCGCGGCCGTGAACCTCGGTTCCCACGCGGGCAACAACCGGCCGGCCGGCCAGGTAATCGGCGATGAGGCCGTCCCATTTGTTCGGCGAGAGATCGCCATAGACGCCGGTCGGCCTCAAGCTTACGCCGGCAAAACCCGGCGTCGAGAGATGGGCAAGCGCGCGTTCGGCATCGAGCTTGACCTGGCCGTAGAGTGTTTCGGGCTTGGCCAGCATCGTCTCCGTCAGTTCGGTTGCCTCAGGATGTTCGCCATAGGCGGCGCGGCTGGACAGGAAGACGCAGCGGCGCGTGCCGGCGCGTTTGGCGGCTTCGAAAAGCCGAACGGTGCCGTCGAGGTTCAACCTGTGGAAGGTCTTCGGATCGTCTCCCTCGCCGCCACGATATTTGCCCGGAACATGGCTGAAGGCGGCATGGACGAAGAAATAGGCGTCGTCGAAGACGTCGATCTGATCCTTGTCGGGATCGAGCGAAAGCGCTGCGAACTCGACCGGGCGGGAGAAGAGGCGGGGCAGCGGCGCGCGGCGCCCGCCGACGATCACCTGATATCCGGCGGCCAGCAGTTCCTCGACGACATACCGGCCGACGAGACCCGTTCCACCCGATACCAGTACCTTCATGCTGCCCCTTCCGGATTGTCCAGCGCCGTCACCTCAGGCACATCCCCGCCATCGTGGAAACTGTGCCACAGATCGATCAAGGGTTGTAGTTGCGCTGCCTTGGGATGATCTTTTTCCCACGGTTTTTCATACTGGTAGTGCAGGATCGAAATGCTCTTCCAGTCCCAAAGCTCCGGCATGGTGAACCATACATATTGCAGCATGTTGAAATAAACCGGCAGGCCGTGCCAATGCGGGAAGAACGTCTCAAGAAAGGTCTGATCGGTGCGCCGCCAGAAAGCGTCCAGCCTGTCAAGCCTTTCGAGCATGTGCCGGAATGTGTCATGCGAGGGCGTGGCGACGAAGACGCCGGAATTCATGCGGCGGAAGTCGGCGAGGCTTTCGTAGACATTGGGGGCGGCGGAAAATTCCGGATAGAGGAAGAGCCTGTCGACATTCTTCAGCACGAGGGCGTCGGCGTCGATGAAGACGCAGCGCTGGTATTCGACGAGTTGCCAGAGCCTGAGCTTGCAGAAATTGTCGAGCGGCGAATGGAAATCCGGCTTGCGGCCTTTGGTGAAAGGGGCTGCGGAATGGAGCTTGCCGCGGGCGTGACGTTGGTTGAAGGCGTCGGAAAGCGGCAGATGCTCAACTTCGATCAGGCGGCAGTCGAGCGCTTTCAGGGGAAAAAGGGCGGCTGCATCCACGCCGCCGGTGTGGAGAATAACGATGTCCGCCCCGGTGCCGGTTCGGCGCAGGGAGCGGGCAAGCGCGGTCGCGCCCATGGCGTAATCGGCATTGGTGACGAGTGTGACATAGGCGAAGACGGACGAGCGGTTCATCGGATTCCGCTGCCTCGATATATCTTGCTCCGGCTAAGGAGAGACGGCAATGCGTTGCTACACGTCTCTTCTCCCCAGCGGGGAGAAGGTGCCGGCAGGCGGTTGAGGGGGTGAGCGACGACAGGAGCGAGTGCACTGAGCGTAAGCGAAGGGCAATGAACGGCGTGCCGTGCGGCCCCCTCATCCGACCCTTCGGGCCACCTTCTCCCCGCTGGGGAGAAGAGGGAGCAAGCCGCGACCTTCCCGCTTTGGCGAGTCCAAATGAAGTGCCGACCCATGGTTGAGCTGACATGATGGGGGTGAGTTTGTGGGTTGGCCGCTGACTCCCTGGCGCTCGTCATAATGCCGCACTCATGAAACCGACTTCAGCCGCTTGCCTTCCGGATCGTGATTGATCGTCGCGGCGATGTCCTTGGTCCAGGCGGAGACGGCCGGAACGCGTGCGCGGTCGACGCGATAGGCGAATTTCTTCGCGACGTCGACGATTTCGCCGAGCAGGCCCGCTTCCAGCGTGATCGGGTCGAGGCCGAGATCGCGGAATTTTTCGTTCCGGACGATCAGCTCGTTTTCTGCGGCTTCCTTGCGCGGGTTGGGCAGCCAGGCAATCTTGGCGCCGCTCATCCTGGCGATCATCTCGGCAAGGTCGCGCACCCGGTGGGTTTCCGTCATCTGGTTGAAGATCTCGAYGCGGGCGCCGCGCGCCGGCGGATTTTTCAGCGCCAGCTCGATGCAGCGCACCGAATCCTGGATGTGGATGAAGGCGCGCGTCTGGCCGCCGGTGCCGTGCACCGTCAGCGGATAGCCGATCGCCGCCTGGATGAGGAAGCGGTTCAGCACCGTGCCGTAATCGCCGTCATAGTCGAAACGGTTGATCAGCTGCGTGTGGCGGCGTGTCTGCTCGGTATGCGTGCCCCAGACGATGCCCTGGTGCAGATCGGTGATCCTGAGACCATCATTCCTCGCGTAGAACTGGAAGAGAAGCTGATCCAGGCACTTGGTCATGTGATAGATCGAGCCGGGATTGGAGGGGTAGAGGATCTCCTGGTTGACCATCTCGCCGCCTGCGGTTTCGATGCCGACCGGCAGATAACCTTCGGGGATCGCCGCGCCGACCGTCGAATAGCCGTAGACGCCCATGGTGCCGAGATGGATGAGATGGGTATCGAGATTGAGCTCCGTCAGCGCGTTCAGCAGGTTGTGCGTGGCGCTGACATTGTTGTTGACGGTGTAGTTCTTGTGGCGGTCGCTCTTCATCGAATAGGGCGCGGCCCGCTGTTCGGYGAAATGGATGACGGCATCCGGGCGATGTTCGGAAAGCCAGTTCTTCAGGAGTTCGTAATCCTTGGCGAGATCGATCAGATTGAAGTGGATGCGGCGTCCGGTTTCGGCATGCCAGATGCGGGTTCGCTCCTGGATCGAATCCATTGGTGTCAGCGACTGTACGCCGAGTTCCGTGTCGATCCAGCGGCGGGAGAGATTGTCGAGGATATGGATGTCGTGCCCGGCATCGGAGAGATGCAGCGATGTCGGCCAACCGATGAAACCGTCTCCGCCCATAACCGCAATCTTCATCGCATCGTCTCCTGATTGGTCGCTCGTTGTCGGGAATAGTTAGGAATTGTGACAGTTATTCAATGCTTGCCTGTCTGGAAGCGTTGCGCCAAAGAGGGCACCTCAGTTTGGAGAAAATTATGACGGAACGCCCTTTTTCCATTTCGGGAGAGCTGATGGAGGCCGGACACCGCCTCGTCCAGCGGGTCTATTATGAAGATACGGACTTCTCAGGCCTGGTCTATCACGCCCGCTACCTGCATTTCCTGGAGCGCGGCCGCACCGATTATCTGCGCTGCCTCGGCGTCGAGCAGCGCGAGCTCGTCAGCGCCGACGAGGAGGGCCTCGTCTTCGTCGTCCACCGCATGGAGATCGACTTCAAGAGCCCGGCGCGCATGGACGATGTGCTGACGATCCTGACGCATACGGAAAAGGCCGGCGGCGCCAAGATGGTGCTCAATCAGCAGATCCGCTCGGGCGAGACGCTGCTGATCGCCGCCAGGGTGATCATCGCCGTCATCAACGCCCGAGGTCGGCCGAGGCGGCTGCCGGAAACACTGGCAGCGAAATTCCTGGAAGGCAGCACGCCGCTATAGTCCGAATTGCCGAAAAATCGGGCCTTGTCAAAACTTGAACTTTATGTGAAGGAATTCCCGCGCCGCAGGATGAGCGCTCTTTCGGCAGCCGGACCTTGCTCCGGTCAAGTAATCCATGGAACGAAATCTTCCAAATACAGGCTTACTGTCACAGTCCGGCACTAACGATCTATTAACCATAATAGTGTCTTACTGGGAAAGTCGGAGTTTGTGCGGTGCACGCCTTCCTTTGACCAAATTTGACGGCAAGAAGGCGGAAGATGAGCTTGGAAGTTTGACCAGGGCTTTGGGCGGCGGCCGCCGGACACTTCTTGCGAGATCAGTTTGTGCCGCCCGGTCCAGCACCGGGCGTTTGGATTCGGGGATTTTGGACCAATGGAACAAGTAGGATTGGCAGCAGCAACGACGGACGTCAGCCTCTGGTCGCTTTTCATGCAGGCCGGCATCGTCGTCAAGCTCGTCATGCTCGGGCTCATCGCAGCCTCGGTGTGGACGTGGGCGATCGTCATCGACAAATACCTGGCCTATGGCCGCGCACGGCGCCAGTTCGATAAGTTCGAGCAGGTGTTCTGGTCGGGCCAGTCGCTGGAAGAACTTTACCGCTCGCTGTCGGAACGCAACAATACCGGGCTGGCGGCAATCTTCGTGGCCGCCATGCGCGAGTGGAAGAAATCCTTCGAACGCGGCGCCCGCTCGCCGATCGGCCTGCAGATGCGCATCGACCGGGCAATGGRCGTGACGCTGTCACGCGAATCCGAATTTCTCGGCGCGCGGCTTGGATCGCTCGCGACCATCGGTTCGGCCGGCCCGTTCATCGGTCTGTTCGGCACGGTCGTCGGCATCATGACCTCGTTCCAGGCGATCGCCGGTTCGAAGTCGACCAACCTTGCGGTCGTCGCGCCCGGTATCGCCGAAGCGCTGCTTGCCACCGCGATCGGCCTCGTCGCGGCTATCCCGGCGGTTATCGCCTACAACAAGTTCTCTGCCGATGCCGGCAAGCTCTCGGGCCGCATGGAAGGTTTCGCGGATGAATTCTCCGCCATACTTTCGCGCCAGATCGACGAGAAACTGCAGCCGCGCGCTGCCGCTCAGTAACCAACGGAGTATTCTGACATGGGTATGGCTGTTGGAGGCAATGGCGGCGGGGGCGGCGGACGCCGCCGTCGCGGCGGTCGGAACAGGGCCGTGATTTCCGAAATCAACGTGACGCCGCTCGTTGACGTCATGCTGGTGCTTTTGATCATCTTCATGGTCGCGGCACCGATGATGACCGTCGGTGTGCCGATCGACCTGCCGGAAACGCAGGCCAAGGCGCTGAATTCCGAGACGCAGCCCATCACCATTTCCGTCAAGAATGACGGCGAGGTGTTCCTGCAGGAAACACCGATCCCGGCCGCGGAGATCGCCGCCAAACTCGAGGCGATCGCCACCACCGGCTATAACGAACGTATCTTCGTGCGCGGCGACGCGACCGCGCCTTACGGCGTCATCGCCGACGTCATGGCCCGTATCCAGGGCGCAGGCTTCAAGAATATCGGCCTCGTGACGCAGCAGAAGAAGGACCAATAGCGCGCAAAATGAAGGCCAGTGTCATCACATCTGCTGTTTTGCACGGCCTGGTGCTCACCTGGGCGATGGTGTCGCTCGGTGCCCCGGAATCCTTCAAGGTAGAGGATTTCGAGGCGATGCCGGTCGATCTCGTGCCGGTGGAATCCATCACCCAGATGCAGCAAGGCGACAAGAAGGCTCCGAAGAAGGAGACTTCCGCGCCGGTGCCGACAACGCGGCCGCCGATCCCGCAGCCCGCCGAAAATGCCGGCGACAACAATGTCGACCTGAAGACGCCTCCGGTCCCGAACGCCAAGCCGAGCAACACCGAAGCGGCGGCGGCGAATTCGAGCGAAAAGCCACTGCCGACGATCGATCCCAAGCCGAACGACGTCAAGGAAGTCAACAAGGAAGAGACCGAGGTCGAGCAGCCGAAGGAGGTTGCGTCGATTCCGCCGCCGAAGCCGGTCGAGGTAACGCCGCCGAAGCCGGAGGAGAAGCCGCCGGAAGAGCAGGCCAAGCCGGAGGAGCCGCCGAAGCCGGACGCCGAGGCGCTGCCGGACAAGGTACCGACACCGGTCGTTAAGCCGCAGGTAAAGCCGCCGGAGCCCCAAAAAGCTGTCGAGAAGCCGCCTGAGAAGCCTGCGGACGAACCCAAGGCTGCCGAAAAACCGACGGACAAGAAGAAGGCCGACAAGAAGCAGGAAGTGGCGAAATCGGCCTCGACGATGAAGAGCGATTTCAATGCCGATGAGATTTCGGCTCTGCTGAACAAGACCGATCCTTCCGCCGGTGGCGCCAAGCGCTCGACGCAGGAGGCCTCGCTGGGGAACAAGAAGAGCAACAGCGGAACCAAACTCAGCCAGAGCGAGGAGGATGCTGTAAAGGGCCAGATTTCCAGCAACTGGAGTGTTGTTTCAGGGCTAGCAGGTGCTAGCGAAGTGCAGCTTAAGGTTCGTTTTCAACTCGATCAAGCTGGGAATGTGGTTGGCGATCCAGAGGTCATTGCGACAGGTGGGCCGGATTCGACACGTCAAGCTCTTAAGAGCAGCGTTTATCGCGCTGTCATGAAATCATCTCCTCTCAAGAACTTGCCGGCAGATAAGTATGAAGGCGAGAACGGCTGGAACGAAATGCTTCTTACCTTCGACGCAAGCGATTTTGGAATCTAGATGCTGAGCTTATGCCATTTTTGCGCGCAATTATCCATGCGGCCCCTTACACGATGTTTCCAAAAGACAAATACGATGCCTGGAAGGAAGTCATTTTGAACTTCGACGCCAGCCAACTGAACCTATAAAGTGCTGAAAGGCTTGTTTGATATGGTCAAGTGTTCCCTCATCCGCGCTCTGATGGTCATTGCAGGCCTGATTGGGGTCGCAGCCTTTACGACGCCGGCGAACGCTCTTGTCGAGCTCAATATCAACAAGGGTAATATCCAGCCGCTGCCGATCGCGGTGACGGACTTCCTGCAAGGTGATATGGGCGCGCAGGTCTCGCAGGTCATTGCTGCCGACCTGCAGCGATCCGGTCTGTTTGCACCGATAAATAAGACGGCCTTCATCGAGAAGATCTCCAATCCGGACGCTGCACCGCGCTTCGAAGACTGGAAGGTCATCAATGCYCAGGCTTTGGTGACTGGCCGCGTTACCCAGGAGGCTGATGGCCGCCTTCGCGCCGAATTCCGCCTCTGGGATACCTTTGCCGGACAGCAGATGTCTGGTCAGCAATTCTATACGCAGCCGGAGAACTGGCGGCGCGTCGCGCATATCATCGCCGATGCGATCTACAAGCAGATCACCGGCGAAGAGGGCTATTTCGATACCCGTGTCGTCTTCGTCTCCGAATCCGGCACCAAGCAGCAGCGCAAGCGCCAGCTGGCGATCATGGATCAGGACGGCTTTAACGTACGCATGCTGACCGATGGCAGCGATCTCGTGCTGACGCCGCGCTTCTCTCCGAGCCGGCAGGAAGTCACCTACATGTCCTTTGCCAACCAGCAGCCGCGGGTCTATCTGCTGCAGCTCGAAACCGGGCAGCGCGAGGTCGTCGGCAATTTTCCTGGAATGACCTTCTCGCCGCGCTTCTCGCCGGATGGTCAGAAGGTGATCATGAGCCTGCAGCAGGATGCCAATTCCAACATCTATACGATGGACCTGCGCTCGCGCACGACGACCCGGTTGACCTCGACGGCGGCGATCGACACGTCGCCCTCCTATTCGCCTGACGGCGCACGCGTCAGTTTCGAAAGCGACCGCGGCGGAAAGCCGCAGATCTACGTGATGAACGCCGATGGCTCGGGCCAGACCCGTATTTCCTTCGGCGACGGCTCCTATTCGACGCCGGTCTGGTCGCCGCGCGGCGATCTCATCGCCTTCACCAAACAGGCCGGCGGCAAGTTCTCGATCGGTGTGATGAAGCCGGATGGTTCGGGCGAGCGCATCCTGACGACCGGCTTCCACAATGAGGGCCCGACCTGGGCGCCGAACGGCCGCGTCCTGATGTTCTTCCGCCAGGCGGCGGGGTCGGGCGGTCCGCAGCTCTATTCGATCGATCTGACCGGTTACAACGAACAGCTCGTGAAGACGCCGACCTATGGCTCCGACCCGGCCTGGTCGCCGCTTATGGAGTAGGCGATGCGCTGCTGCCTTCTTGTCGCCCCAAAGTCATGGAACCGAGCGACCAAGGGACAAAGTAGCAAATCGTTAACCATAATCTTTGAGGGGCGGTTAACCGAGTGCGGTTACTGTCCGGAAACCCTGATGAAATCGCAAGGAGACCGGCCATGAGCCGAATTCATACCCCGGCAATGAGCCGCATGCAGAATTTCGCCCGCAACCCCGTCATGATCGCGCTTCTCGCCGGTCTCGCGCTCGCAAGCTGCGCCAAGAAGCCGCCGAACAGCGCCGGCGATCTCGGCCTCGGCACCGGTGCTGGCGGCGCTGCAACGCCGGGCTCGGCCCAGGACTTCACGGTCAATGTCGGCGACCGCATCTTCTTTGACACCGACTCCTCGTCGATCCGCGCCGATGCCTCGCAGACGCTCGACCGTCAGGCCCAGTGGCTCGGCCGTTACCCGAATTACCAGATCACCGTCGAAGGCCATGCCGACGAACGCGGCACGCGCGAATACAACCTCGCGCTCGGCGCCCGCCGTGCCGCTGCTGCCAAGGACTATCTCGCTTCGCGCGGCGTCCCGGCGCAGCGCCTGAAGACGATCTCCTACGGCAAGGAACGTCCGGTCGCCGTCTGCGACGATATTTCCTGCTGGTCGCAGAACCGCCGCGCGGTTACCGTGCTTGGCGGCGCCGGCATGTAATTGCCGAGCAACATTCGCTTTTTCGAAAGGCGGTCCCGCGTGGGGCCGCCTTTTCTTTTTGACCACACTTTGGCCAGACTCCGTTGCTTTTTGAAAGCAATTGGAAAAATCTCCTGTTCGTGCCATCGAGGTGCGAAGAATCACTGGGACAGGACGATACATATGAAGAAACTTGTCGTGGCAGGCATGCTGTGCCTCGCGGCTGTGACCGGAAGCGAACGGGCGGCCTATTCCGCCTCGTTCTTCGGGCTACATCTCGGCGGCCGATCCGCGGAAAACCAGGCGGCGCCGCCTGTTGTCAAGGTGCAGAGCGGCGACGCGGAGGTCCGCGTGCAGCAGCTCGAAGAGCAGCTGCGGCAGTTGAACGGCCGGATCGAGGAGATGAGCTTTCAGCTTCTGCAGATGCAGGAGACGATCCGCAAGCAGCAGGAAGACAATGAATTCCGCTTCCAGCAGCTCGAAAAGACGGGTGCCGGCGGTGCCGCCAAGGCACCTGTCAAGAAGAGCGAGACCGATGCCGCTCCAGCAGCCTCCGGCGGTGACGATATTGCCAAGGTGATCCAAGCACCGCAGGGAGCCGAAACGGCTCCCTCCACCAGCGTGCCGGAGAATAGCGGTCTCGGCCAACCACCGAAGGAGCTCGGCTCGATCGATTTCGATCAGAACGGCAATCCGATCGGCGGAAGCGTTGACGAAAATGCCACCATCGGTTCCGGTCCGATTCCCGCTGCCAACAGCAAAACGCCGCAGCAGACCGCCTCGCTCGGTAGCGAGGCCGACCAGTACAAGGCCGCTTATGGCCACGTGCTGTCCGGTGATTACAGCACGGCCGAACAGGAATTCACGCAGTACATCACCCACTACCCGAGCAGCGCGCGGGCGGCGGACGCCAATTTCTGGCTCGGCGAAGCACTCTATTCGCAGGGCAAGTACAATGAGGCGGCCAAGACCTTCCTCAATGCGCACCAGAAATACGGTACATCGGAAAAGGCGCCGGAAATGCTGCTGAAGCTCGGCATGTCGCTTGCCGCCCTCGACAATACCGAGACGGCCTGCGCGACGCTGCGCGAAGTCTCGAAGCGTTATCCGAAGGCCTCGCGCGCCGTCATAAGCAAGGTTGCGAGCGAACAGAAGCGCCTCGCCTGCTAAGGGCTTCCGGAATGTCTCCGGAAACCGCACCGCCTCAACAGGCGATCCTCCAGTTTCTTTTGTCGCTTCAAAGCCCTGCGCGCATTCTCGTCGCGATATCAGGCGGCAGCGATTCCACCGGCCTGCTTCTTCTCCTCGATGAAGCCGTGAAGGCCGCACCCCATCTCAAGATGTCCCTTTGCGCTGCGACCGTCGATCATGCGTTGCGCGCCGGCTCGGCAGACGAGGCGCGTGAAGTCGCAGCCCTCTGCACATCACTCGGCATTCCCCACACCAACATGATCTGGGAGGGCGACAAGCCGAAAACCGGCATCATGGCGGCTGCCCGCGAGGCACGCTATGGCCTGCTGGCAACCGCCGCCGAAAGTTTCGAAGCCGATCTCATCGTCACTGGCCATACGTTCGACGACCAGCGCGAAACACTGCAGATGCGTGGGATGCGAACGGAGCAGATTTCGACCGGCATTGCGGATGCGGTGCTCTTCAACCGGCGCTTCTGGATTTTACGGCCGCTTCTCTTTTCCAGCCGGGCAGATATCCGCGCTTTCCTCAAAGAGCGGGGCGTGCCGTGGATCGATGATCCGAGCAACGAAGATGTGACCTACGAGCGCGTGCGGACACGCCGGAAGCTTTCGGCCGATGCAGGTGCGGAGAGGAATATCCGCGCGGCTTGGGAAGCGCGGCTGGCTCTTTCGGCTAGGGGAGCAGAATGGCTGGATCGTCATTTCACGCTTCACGGCGGTCTGCTCGGACAGGTGACGCCTGACGGGCTGCGGCAGGATCGGGCAGTCCTCGATTATGCACTCGGCCGTCTGACAGCCGTTTTCGGTGGGCAGCCGTTTGCGCCGGGGAGGGCGCATATGGCGCATATCCTTGCATCTGCCACCGGCAGTGAACCGGGACGGATGACCGTTGGCAGGGTGGTGTTCGATCTCAGGCGTGACGGGCYTTATTTGGGGCGCGAGAGCCGGGGGATATTGCCGCTGGTGTTGCAGCCGGGAGAGGCCGGGGTTTGGGATGGAAGGTTTTATGCGCGCAATGGGTCGGCCGCATCAATTGAGATCCAGGCGCCCAAGGACTCGGGCGCGCAAGACACTTCACGCTTTATTGAGTCAATCACCGCGCAGACGCGCGGTGGCTGGATTCCTGTGACCAGCACAGGAATGAGGGAGTGTATGCAGCGCCTTCCCAAGGGCGCTTGGAAGCGCGCCGTCGCCTCCGCGCCGGTTTTATCTGCCGAAGGAAACCTTTTATCTGAGGAATCCGCCCGCATGGTCGAACTGACACCCTATTTCGCACCCTTCGACCGCTTTTTGACACGATTTGACTTCATCTTCGCCAATAGGCTTTCGGCCGTTTTCGCGACGGCGCCCTATGCGAGGCTGCCTTTAAGAAGTATTGACGGAAAAACCATCTGACCTGGGGTGTCGCCTTGGCAATCGCGCGGCGCAACCCTATGTTAGAAACGAATAAGACGGTCGCCATGAGGCGGCTGTTCCATGCTGGGGAGTTCAATGAACCCTAACTTACGTAATTTCGCCTTGTGGGCGATCATCGCGCTTCTGCTGATCGCCCTTTTCAGTATGTTCCAGACGGCGCCGGCACAGACGGGCTCCCGCGAAATCCCTTATTCGCAGTTTCTGCGTGAGGTCGATGCGGGCCGCGTGAAGGACGTCGTGGTCACGGGCAACCGTCTCTCCGGAAGCTATGTTGAAAATGGCACCGCCTTCCAGACCTATTCGCCTGTGATCGACGACAGTCTGCTCGATCGCCTGCAGTCGAAGAATGTCCTGGTTTCCGCCCGTCCTGAAACGGATGGCTCTTCGGGTTTCCTCAGCTATCTCGGCACACTTTTGCCGATGCTTCTGATTCTCGGCGTCTGGCTGTTCTTCATGCGGCAGATGCAAGGCGGCTCACGCGGCGCGATGGGCTTCGGCAAGTCCAAAGCCAAGCTTCTGACTGAAGCGCATGGCCGCGTGACTTTCGAAGACGTCGCCGGTGTCGACGAGGCCAAGCAGGATCTCGAGGAAATCGTCGAATTCCTGCGTGATCCGCAGAAGTTCCAGCGTCTCGGCGGCAAGATTCCGCGCGGCGTGCTGCTCGTCGGTCCTCCGGGTACCGGCAAGACGCTGCTCGCCCGCTCGGTCGCCGGCGAAGCCAATGTGCCCTTCTTCACCATTTCGGGCTCCGATTTCGTCGAAATGTTCGTCGGCGTCGGTGCAAGCCGCGTGCGCGATATGTTCGAGCAGGCCAAGAAGAATGCGCCCTGCATCATCTTCATCGACGAAATCGATGCTGTCGGCCGCCATCGCGGCGCCGGTCTCGGCGGCGGTAATGACGAACGCGAGCAGACGCTGAACCAGCTGCTGGTCGAAATGGACGGCTTCGAGGCGAATGAGGGCGTGATCCTGATCGCTGCGACCAACCGCCCCGACGTGCTCGATCCGGCGCTGCTGCGTCCCGGCCGTTTCGACCGTCAGGTCGTGGTGCCGAACCCCGACATCGTCGGCCGCGAGCGTATTCTCAAGGTGCATGCCCGCAACGTTCCGCTGGCGCCGAATGTCGATCTCAAGATCCTCGCCCGCGGTACGCCCGGTTTTTCCGGCGCCGACCTGATGAACCTCGTCAACGAAGCCGCCCTCATGGCCGCCCGCCGCAACAAGCGCGTCGTCACCATGCAGGAATTCGAGGACGCCAAGGACAAGATCATGATGGGCGCCGAGCGCCGTTCCTCGGCGATGACCGAGGCGGAAAAGAAGCTCACCGCTTACCATGAGGCCGGACACGCCATGACCGCGCTCAATGTCGCCGTCGCCGATCCGCTGCACAAGGCGACTATCATTCCGCGCGGCCGTGCGCTCGGCATGGTCATGCAGCTTCCCGAGGGCGACCGCTACTCGATGAGCTACAAGTGGATGGTCTCACGCCTCTGCATCATGATGGGCGGCCGCGTTGCCGAAGAGCTCACCTTCGGCAAGGAGAACATTACCTCCGGTGCCTCCTCCGACATCGAGCAGGCCACGAAGCTTGCCCGCGCCATGGTCACGCAGTGGGGCTTTTCCGATCAGCTCGGTCAGGTCGCCTATGGCGAGAACCAGCAGGAAGTCTTCCTCGGCCACTCGGTTTCGCAGTCGAAGAATGTTTCCGAAGCAACCGCGCAGAAGATCGACAATGAAGTGCGCCGCCTGATCGACGAAGCCTATACGCAGGCCCGCACGATCCTGACGGAAAAGYACGACGAATTCGTCGTGCTTGCCGAAGGTCTGCTCGAGTACGAGACGCTGACCGGCGAAGAGATCAAGGCGCTGATCCGCGGCGAAAAGCCTTCCCGCGATCTCGGCGATGATTCGCCGCCGAGCCGCGGCTCGGCTGTTCCGAAGGCCGGCGCACGGCCTGCCACGAAGGGCGACGAGCCCGAAGGCGGCCTCGAACCGCAGCCGCATTGAACAGCGGCACTGCCTTGAACAAGGCCGGATTTCCGACGTCGGAGATCCGGCCTTTTCCATTGGTAACGGGATATAATCATTTTTCTTGCTAATTTACGTGCTGATCGCCGCATTTTGTGGCATTCCGCTGAATTGAGGCAAGCATGAATCACGCTCCTGGATTGACGACATTCCACTGAAGCCGGATTTGCTTGGAACGGTGCGCTGCCTTGAATGGCGCGCGGAAAGCACAGGAGTGCAGATGAAAAGACGCTATTTCGGTACGGACGGCATTCGCGGCCAATCCAACGTCTTCCCGATGACGCCGGATCTCGCCATGCGGGTCGGCATTGCCGCCGGTACGATCTTCCGTCGCGGCAACCATCGCCACCGCGTCGTCATCGGCAAGGATACGCGCCTTTCCGGTTATATGCTGGAGAATGCCATGGTCGCGGGCTTCACGGCCGCGGGCCTCGATGCCTTTATTCTCGGCCCGATCCCGACACCAGCTGTTGCCATGCTGACGCGCTCGCTGCGCGCCGATCTCGGCGTGATGATCTCGGCGTCGCACAATCCTTACGAGGATAACGGCATCAAGCTCTTTGGTCCCGATGGCTACAAGCTTTCGGACGACATTGAGGCCGAGATCGAGGATCTGCTCGAAAAGGACCTGAATGCGCAGCTTGCCAAATCCGACGATATCGGCCGCGCCAAGCGCGTCGACGGCGTGCATGACCGCTATATCGAACATGCCAAGCGCACGCTGCCGCGCGACGTGACACTGCAAGGCCTGAGGATCGCGATCGATTGCGCCAATGGCGCCGCCTACAAGGTGGCACCGGCCGTGCTCTGGGAACTCGGCGCCGAGGTGGTCACCATCGGTAACGAGCCGAACGGCACCAACATCAATCTCAATTGCGGCTCCACTAGCCCCGTCGCGCTGCAGAAGAAGGTCGACGAGGTACGCGCCGATATCGGCATCGCGCTCGATGGCGACGCGGACCGCGTCATCATCGTCGACGAAAACGGTTCGATCGTCGACGGCGACCAACTGATGGCCGTCATCGCCGAGAGCTGGGCCGAGAGCCAGCAGCTGCGCGGCAACGGCATCGTCGCCACCGTGATGTCCAATCTCGGCCTCGAGCGCTTTCTCGATGAGCGCGGCATGGCGCTTGCCCGCACGCGGGTCGGCGACCGCTACGTCGTCGAGCATATGCGCCAGCATAATTACAATGTCGGCGGCGAGCAGTCGGGCCATATCGTGCTTTCGGATTACGGCACGACCGGCGACGGTCTCGTCGCGGCCCTGCAAATCCTGGCCGCGGTCAAACGCACCGGACGGACCGTCAGCGAGGTCTGCCGTCGCTTCGAGCCGGTGCCGCAGCTCCTGCGCAATGTCCGCATCAGCGGCGGCAAGCCGCTGGAGGATATCCAGGTGCAGAAGGCGATCGCCGATGCCGAAGCCGAGCTTGCCAGGAACGGCCGCCTCGTCATCCGCCCCTCGGGCACCGAGCCGCTGATCCGCGTCATGGCCGAAGGCGACGACCGCGCCCAGATCGAGCGCATCGTCAACGAGCTGATCGGCACGATCTCGAATGTCCGGACTGCCGCCTGATTTTTTCGGGACGAAATGTCAAAAGCCGGTACGCAAGTGCCGGCTTTTTCGTTATTGGCGCMTTCGGTTCGAAGATCCACTCCGGATCGACTTCCCGCCGGAACCGTTTCCGCGCCCTTCCGAAGACAACATGTCAGTGACTTGCCAGCTTGGCTTCCGGTAGGGAGCAAGCCTCGCAGCCGCGGCATGTCGGGGCGCAGTGGGCACTGAGACGGCATCCACGGAAATTTGCCGATGTCTTGGTGACGGCGCTGTCAACCTCCACATGCGGATGCTACACGGCGGCGTTTGCATTCAAAGGAAATATTATGAAAAAATTGGTGCGCCTGCTGCTGACGATCGCTCTCGCATTCGTCGTCTTTACCGGTTTCCGCTGGTATCGCTACATCACCAACACCGACAGCCCTTACGACGAAATTGGCATCACGCTCAACAATGCCATGCCAGGCCCGATTAATGCCTGGGGCTGTGCCAAGCTCAAAACGAACTTTGGCACCTCCTTGCCGCCATACGGCTGCGCCGCCGAAAACGCGACACAATGGAAGTAACGACAGGATTCGCCGAGTGGAGCCGACCGACTTGATGGCGAAGGAAACCAACTTAGCGATTTGGCGGGGCGGGGTTCTTGGCGTTGCGGCTGGCAATCTTCGGCAAGTCCGGAGCTGCCAGCCTTTGGCCGAGTTTCACCATATCGAGGAACTTGCCCGCCAATCTGTCTCTTAACGTTTCTTCTCATTTATAGTTAAGCAGCTTTTAACGTTTCCAATTCATTATCCATACGAAGCGTACCAGATTGGCGGCGATTCAGCCTGCCGACGCAACGGGATTTTGGAGTGGGATCCATGAAAAGAAGCTTGTCCGGCATCTTCGCCGCATTGTTGATCGCGACAAATGCCTATTCCGCGGACCTGGCCCCTGCCGAGCCTATCCCGGAGCAGCCGCCTGAGGTGACGGTCACCGAAGCGACCGGCTGGTACCTGCGCGGCGATGTCGGTTATGCCTTCACCGATCTGCGCGGCGCCCGCTATTTCCAGGGCAGCAACGCCACGGAGGTCGATTTCGACGACGCCGATCTGGATGATACATGGACTGTCGGCGGTGGTGTCGGTTACCAGATCAACAGCTATCTGCGCACCGATCTGACTTTCGACTATCTCACCCAGGCGGATTTCAAGGGCTCGACGGTCGGGCAGTGCGGCTTTCCGCTGGTGGACTGCACCTCGAGCGACCGCTCTTCGCTGACAGCCTATACGCTGCTCGCCAACGCCTATGTCGATCTCGGCACCTACGGCTACGTCACGCCTTATGTCGGCGCCGGTATCGGCGGTTCCTACGTAAAGTGGAAGAACCTCAGCAACGTCGCCTGCGCCGATGACGGCAGCTTCTGCGACGACGAGGTCACCCACGGCGGCAAGGGTAACTGGCGCTTCACCTACGCCCTCATGGCCGGCGCTTCGATCGACGTGACCTGCAACATCAAAGCCGATGTCGGCTACCGTTACCTGCATATCGATGGCGGCAACATGTTCGGCTATGCCGACAATGGCGGCCCGGGCCGCGACAAGGGTCTGAGCGCCCACGAAGCTCGCGTCGGCGCCCGCTATCTCTTCGGCGGCTGCGCTCAGGCAAGCTACGAACCGCCGCCGGAAATCCCGCTGCAGCAGCCTGTCTACAAGTAAGTCCGATCCCCTAACATCTGAAAGCCGCCCCGACCGGGCGGCTTTTTCGTATTGCGGCCGTCCCGCCCTGCGTCAAAATATGTTCCGCCCGCGACACTTCGATCTTGACTATGACGCGCCGGATCCATACACACGGCGGCGGGACACCCTTCCCCAACGAAGGGCTTTCTATCTGAGAGGATAGCATCATGGCGAAGACCGCAAAGCCGGACATCCGTCCGCACAATACCCATTTTTCTTCTGGCCCCTGCTCGAAGCGCCCCGGTTGGTCGCTCGAAGCCCTTTCCGACGCGGCCCTTGGCCGTTCGCACCGCGCGAAGGTCGGCAAGGCCAAGCTCAAGCAGGCCATCGACCTTACCCGTGAAATTCTCGAAGTGCCGGCGGATTACCGCATCGGCATTGTCCCGGCGTCCGACACCGGCGCCGTCGAAATGGCGCTCTGGTCGCTGCTCGGCGAACGCGGCGTCGATATGCTCGCCTGGGAAAGCTTCGGCGCCGGCTGGGTCACCGATGTCGTCAAGCAACTGAAGCTCAAGGATGTGCGCAAGCTCGAAGCCGGTTACGGCGAGCTTCCCGATCTCTCCGCCGTCGATTTCGACCGCGACGTCGTCTTCACCTGGAACGGCACCACCTCGGGCGTGCGCGTGCCGAATGCCGATTTCATCCCGGCCGACCGCAAGGGCCTGACGATCTGCGACGCCACCTCGGCGGCTTTCGCGCAGGCGCTCGATTTCGCCAAGCTCGACGTCGTCACCTTCTCCTGGCAGAAGGTTCTGGGCGGCGAGGGTGCACACGGCGTCATCATTCTTTCGCCTCGCGCCGTCGAGCGTCTGGTCACCTACACGCCGGCCTGGCCGCTGCCGAAGATCTTCCGCATGACCTCGGGCGGCAAGCTGACGGAAGGCATCTTCCAGGGTGAGACGATCAACACCCCGTCGATGCTCTGCGTCGAAGACTATATCGATGCGCTTGTCTGGGCGAAGCAGGTCGGCGGCCTCAAGGGGCTGATCGCGCGTGCCGATGCCAATGCCAAGGTCATCCACGATTTCGTCGCGGCAAACGACTGGATCGCCAATCTCGCCGTCAAGGTGGAAACGGCCTCCAACACCTCCGTCTGCCTGAAGATCGTCGACAAGGACATTGCAGCCCTTGACGACGACGGCCAGGCGAATTTCGCCAAGGGCCTGGTCGGTCTCCTGGAAAAGGAAGGTGTCGCGTATGACGTCGGCCACTACCGCGACGCGCCATCGGGCCTGCGCATCTGGGCCGGCGCCACGATCGAGGCATCCGACATGCAGAAGCTGATGCCCTGGCTTTCCTGGGCCTTCGAAACACAGAAGGCGCAGCTCGCTCAGGCCGCCGCCTGAGGTCATCGCATTCGGCTCCGCCAAAGGGCGGAGTAGCATTCCTGATTCATTCATCGCTGAACACATTTGAAGGAGGCCCTCATGGCACCTCGCGTTCTCGTATCCGACGAATTGTCGGAAACCGCCGTCCAGATTTTTCGCGACCGCGGCGTCGAAGTCGATTTCGAACCGCAGCTCGGCAAGGACAAAGACCGTCTGCTCGAGGTCATCGGCAAGTATGATGGCCTGGCCATCCGCTCCGCCACCAAGGTGACGGAAAAGATCATCGAGGGGGCGACGAACCTCAAGGTGGTCGGCCGTGCCGGCATCGGCGTCGACAATGTCGATATCCCGGCCGCCTCGCGCCGGGGCATCATCGTGATGAACACGCCCTTCGGCAACTCGATCACGACGGCCGAACACGCGATCGCGCTGATGTTCGCCGTCGCCCGCCAGCTTCCGGCAGCCGATACCTCGACGCAGGCCGGCAAGTGGGAGAAGTCGAAGTTCATGGGCGTCGAGATCACCGGCAAGACGCTCGGCGTCATCGGCGCCGGCAATATCGGCTCGATCGTCTGCGCCCGGGCCATCGGCCTCAAAATGCACGTCGTCGCCTACGATCCGTTCCTCTCCAAGGAGCGCGCCGAGGAGATGGGCGTCACCAAGGTCGAACTCGAAGAGCTTTTCGCCCGGGCCGATTTCATCACGCTGCATGTGCCGATGACCGACAAGACGCGCGGCATCCTCAACAAGGAAGCGCTGGCAAAGACCAAGCCCGGCGTGCGCATCATCAACTGCGCCCGCGGCGGCCTGGTCGATGAGGCAGCGCTTGCCGAAGCGATCAAGTCGGGCCATATTGCGGGTGCCGCCTTCGACGTGTTCGAGGTCGAGCCCGCCAAGGAAAGCCCGCTCTTCGGCCTGCCGAACGTCGTCTGCACGCCGCATCTCGGCGCCTCGACGACTGAGGCGCAGGAGAACGTCGCTTTGCAGGTGGCCGAACAGATGGCGGATTACCTCGTCAATGGTGCGGTCTCCAACGCCATCAACATGCCGTCGATCACGGCGGAGGAAGCGCCGATCCTGAAGCCCTTCATCCGTCTTGCCGACGTTCTCGGCGCCTTCGTCGGCCAGGTCACCGAAGAGCCGATCAAGGAAATCGAAATCCTCTATGACGGCATCACCGCCAACATGAACACGCGGGCACTGACGAGCGCCGTGCTCGCCGGCCTCATCCGCCCGCAGGTCGCCGACGTCAACATGGTTTCGGCACCGATCATGATCAAGGAAAAGGGCATCGTGCTTTCCGAGGTCAAGCGCGACAAGACAGGCGTCTTCGACGGCTATATCAAGCTGACGGTGACCACCGAAAGCATGACACGCTCGGTCGCCGGCACGGTGTTTTCGGACGGCAAGCCGCGCTTCATCCAGATCAAGGGTATCAACCTCGATGCCGATGTCGGCTCGCACATGATCTACATCACCAATACCGACGTTCCCGGCATGATCGGCTTCATCGGCACGACGCTTGGTGCCGCCGGCGTCAACATCGCCAACTTCCAGCTCGGCCGTGACAAGCAGGGTGGTGACGCCATCGCGCTGCTCTATGTCGACGGCAAGGTTGATGACGCGGTGCTTGCTGAGTTGACCGCCCACCAGGCGGTACGCCAGGCAAAGCCGCTGACCTTCAATATCGACTGAGTTTTTCCTCCCGAGGACATGAAAAACCCGGCGCTGGAAACGGCGCCGKGTTTTTTCGTGTCAGGAACCGATGAATCTTAAATCGCGTCGCGCTTTAAATCTTTATTTGATGCATGTCGTGGTCCCAAAACCGCTGCACACTTTTGGGCGACACATGCCTCAGTGGTGCCGGCGTTTCCGGCGGAGGATTTTGCCGAAACGGGCGACATCGTCTTCAGCCTTGGTGCGGTGAAGGAAGGCGAGCCTACTGCCGTCGAGGCCCTGAAAGAATTCATCCCAGGAAATCTCTTCCGGTTCCGAGGAAAAATCGACGCGGACGGTTTCGCTGTCCGGTGCGTTCTTGATGCGGGCGGGATGGCCGCCGCGCGCCTCGATCCAATGTCTGATTCTGCTGTAATCCGTCGTCGTGCCGAACCTGCCCATGAAACCCTCCTCAGCAATTCGAATGCGACATCGATCACCCCGCAACACACGATCGACGGAATTGTTCCATGGCGCCCAAATTATTTTATCGAGGGCCGAGATCGTGATGGCAGACCACCGCTTTGCACATTCTGAAGGCGGAAGCCTAAAGTTTAACCCTGAGTATGATTCTGATTTTATTTAACTTTTCTCGGTATACCCTGGCATCGGCATCAACGGCACGCGAATTTTCATGGCCCCCTTGCAGAAGACCGAGCAGATCGAAGCATTAAACGACGACTTCCGGTCGTTGTTTGCAACGCATCCCTCGCCGATGTGGGTCTATGATCCGACATCGCTGCGCTTTCTCATCGTCAACGAGGCGGCGGCGGCACTTTACGGCTACGGTGCGGACGAATACCGGCGCATGACGGTTCTGGATATCCGCCCTGAGCATGAGCGGGAGCGGATGATCGACGCCGTCAGCGGCCGCACCGACATGGAAAAGGCGGAGCGCTGGATTCACCTCAAGGCGAGCGGCGAGACCTTCGAAGTGCTGACTTATGGCCGAGAAGTGCGTTTCGAGGGCCGGGCCGCAATCCTGGCGATCGTGCAGGACCGCAGCGAGGTCAACGCCGCCAAACGCCAGATCAGCGATACGCGCTCGCTTCTCGACAGCATCGTCGACAACCTGCCGGTCGGCGTCTTCGTCAAGGACATGGAAGCGGACGGGCTTTACGTTCTCTTCAACGAGGCCTGCGGCGACATCGTCGGCATGAGGGCGGAGCACGTGGTCGGCCGAACCGACCGGGCGCTGTTTCCCACCGGCCAGACAGACGCCTTCCGCGAGCAGGATCGCCGGGCCTTCGAAGCGAATACGGCGATCAGCTTCGAGGAGACCATGCTGCGCGCCGACGGTGCGCCGCGCCTCCTGCGCACCGTCAAGCGCGCCCTGCCGACGCCTGAGGGCCATGCGCCGCGTTATCTGCTCGGTATCTCGCAGGACGTGACGGAGGAGCGCACCGTCGAGGCAAAGCTTGCCCATCTCGCCATGCACGATTCGCTCACCGGCCTGCCGAACCGGGCGGCATTTTCCATGCATATCAACCAGCGGGCGGTCGAAGCTGCCGCCGACGGTCCGATCGCGCTGCTTTATATCGACGTCGATCACTTCAAGCATATCAACGACAGCAAGGGACACGCCGCCGGCGACGCGCTGCTTTGCCAGGTGTCGGAGCGGCTGCTTCAACTGGCGGAGGAGGGCGATCTTGTCGCCCGTCTTGGCGGCGACGAATTCGCCGTCGTGCTGGAGCTCGACGAGCCGGGGCGGGCCGTGCGTTTTGCGCAGCGGCTGCTCAAGGCGCTGAGCCGTGCCTTCGATCTCGACGGCGTCCGGGAGCATGTTACCTGCAGCGTCGGCATCGCCTTGGCGCCCGACCATGCCGGCGACGCGGATGTGCTGATGCGGCACGCGGATCTGGCGCTCTATGCCGCCAAGGAGAGCGGGCGCTCGACCTATCGTTTCTACGAGACGGAGATGCGGCTTGCCGCCGAGCGCCGGCACGTGATGACCGCCGAACTGTGGGAAGCGCTGGAGAAGCGCCAGTTCGAGCTGCATTACCAGCCGATCGTGCAGCTCGACAATGACGGCATCGGCGGCTTCGAGGCGCTGATCCGCTGGCGCCATCCCAAGCGTGGGCTGGTGGCGCCGATGGAATTCATTCCGCTCGCCGAGGAAACCGGCCTCATCGTTCCGATCGGCGACTGGGTGATCGGGGAAGCCTGTCGTGCGGCCGCCAGGTGGCCCGCCCATCTGAGGATCGCCGTCAATCTCTCCGTCACCCAGTTTCGGCATGCAAGCCTGCTTTCGACCGTGGTCGCGGCGCTCAACGAGACGGGCCTCAATGCCGACCGGCTTGAAATCGAGGTCACCGAATCCGTATTCCTGACCGATGCCGACCAAAGTCTGCCGCGGCTGCGCGCGCTGAAGGCGCTTGGCGTCCGCATCGCCATTGACGATTTCGGCACCGGTTATTCGTCGCTGAGCTATCTCAGGTCCTTCCCCTTCGACAAGATCAAGCTCGACCGCAGCTTTGTCTCGGGCATCGAAACGGATGCGGGCAATCTCGCCATCGTGCGCGCCGTCGTCGGCATCGGCTCCGGCTTCAATGCGACGACGCTGGCCGAAGGGATCGAGACGGAAGAGCAGTTGCAGAAGCTGCGCGCCGAAGGTTTCAGTGAGGTGCAGGGCTATCTGCTCGGCCGGCCCATGCCGCAGCACGAGGCGGAGGCGCTGATCCACGGCCGCGCTCTCAAGGCCGCTTTGTCACGCAGATAGAAGCGCTTAAGCGACAGCTGGGAGTGGCGTCCGGGGAAATGCATGTCGCCGGATGCCATCAAGCATTCGTCATTTTGAGAACGGCGGCAGAAGCCGCATAATTCCCGTGGGCTGGAAAGGAGGATGTTTATGAAACGCTTTTCATTCTCGATAATCGGGCTGGCGCTCGTGACCGCCATTATCGCCAATCCGGGCATCGCATTCGCCTGCAACAAGCTGATCGGCACCTGAGCCGCACCCCCCGCTTCCAAGGCGCGGCTTTGGCTGCGCCTTCTCTTCATGCGGGAATGCGAAATATCGGTGCCCGAAGGCTGCCCCTTGCGCCCAAGGACAATCCTTTCTATATCGGTGCCTCATCGAGAGACGGCGGCCGATCCCGCCGGAGATCAGCAATCCGCCGCAATTGCAGCGCAAGGGCGGATCGTGACCCAAGCAGAATGGCACCATCGTTGAACACACTGGATTTTGACAAGAAGCCGGAAGAGACCCGTGTCGTCGTTGCCATGTCGGGCGGCGTCGATTCATCCGTCGTCGCCGGCCTTCTCAAACAGCAGGGTTACGATGTGCTCGGCATTACGCTGCAGCTTTACGATCATGGCGCCGCCGTTCACCGCGCCGGTTCCTGCTGCGCCGGCCAGGATATCGACGATGCGCGCCGCGTCTGCGAAACGCTCGGCATCCCGCATTACGTGCTCGACTACGAAAAGCGCTTCCGCGAGACGGTGATCAATCCCTTCGCCGAGAGCTATGTGGCGGGCGAAACGCCGATCCCCTGCGTGTCCTGCAACCAGACCGTCAAGTTTGCCGATCTGCTGGCGACCGCCAAGGAGCTTGGCGCCGATGCGCTGGCGACCGGTCACTATATCCGCTCGGGACTGAACCCTTCGCCGGAGAATCCGGGCCGCCGCGCGCTTTTTCGTCCGGCTGATGCCGATCGCGACCAAAGCTATTTTCTCTTCGCCACGACGCAGGAACAGATCGATTATCTTCGCTTTCCCCTGGGCGGCCTGCCGAAGGCCGAGACCCGCAGGCTTGCTGAAGAGATGGGCCTCGTCGTTGCCAAGAAGGCCGACAGCCAGGACATCTGCTTCGTGCCGCAGGGCAAATATTCCGACGTCATCACCAAGCTGAAGCCGAATGCGGCGCTTGCCGGCGAGATCGTCCATCTCGATGGCCGCGTGCTTGGAACCCATGAGGGTATCCTGCACTTCACCATCGGCCAGCGCCGCGGCATCGGCATCGCTACCGGCGAGCCGCTCTACGTCGTCTTTCTCGACGCCCGTTCGCGCCGCGTCATCGTCGGACCGAAGGAGGCGCTGGAAACGCACCGCGTCTACCTGCGCGACATCAACTGGCTGGGTGACGAGACGCTTGCGGAAGCCGCATCCGGCAAGGGCTTTGCCTGCTACGCCAAGGTCCGCTCGACGAGGGCGCCGGCGCCCGCCGTGCTGCATGTCGATGCAACAGGCACCTATGTCGACCTGACGGTGGGCGAGGCGGGCATTGCGCCTGGCCAGGCCTGCGCGCTTTATTCGGCGCCCGGCGACAACGCCCGCGTCTTCGGCGGCGGTTTCATCGAGCGCTCAGAGCGCGAGCCTTCGGCGGAAGCCTGCCTGAAGGCCCTTTTGGCCGGCCCCGTCGCCGCCTGAAACCCATCGGAAACGGGAGGCGGCAAAGCCCACCGTTTTTCTCGATCATGCGCTTGACACAAAGCCGAAGCGCACCTTATAAGCCGCTCATCCCACGAACCGGCATCGCTTCGCGAGCGGGTATCGTTGACCAGTGGCGGAGTAGCTCAGTAGGTCAGAGCAGAGGAATCATAATCCTTGTGTCGGGGGTTCAAATCCCTCCTCCGCTACCATCTCCTCATTGCAGAATTAGCGATTTTTGCAGCTCGATTTTGAGGCGGTTCCGTCGGCCGTGGTCGCAGCGCCAAAGGTGGCGCGGCGAGGGGATTTCCGCGAACGCCGAAGACAGGCCTATCTGTAGAGCGTCAAAAGCAATAGAGGCATCTTCGTCGCCCAAAAATGGGATGCGACTGCGATAATAATAGCCCATACGGCAAGCGAGAACATGACCGCCGCTAACCTGATCCCGACTGGCTGCATCATTTCCTCCATCCCAGCATAACCGTGCCTCCTCGCACGATCCTATGCTAGCAAGACGCAACCCGGTCAGCTATCGCAAGATATTGGTATCAGATAGCTGCAGCAGAGCGCGCTCGGCGAAGGTGCAAAGATTTCGGCGATACGACGCCCTTTCCCCCTTCGTCAAACGATGAAATGAAAGTTGTCGTATTGCGCGCCGTAATAATCCGGGCCGCTCGTTTCGGTGATGACGGGCTCAGTGTCGAGCACGAGATAGTCGATTTCGCCGTAGGCGCTGAGATCGATCACTTGCGGGTCATGAATGCTGTCGGCGGTGACGTTGACCGTGACCAAGAATACGGTGTCGCCGTTTAGACGACCTTCGATCGTCAGAACGTTGTCATAGTCCGATGTGCCGTTTGCGACACTGAATTGCTCGATCTGAAAGTGGCCGCCATCGGCGGCTTGGATGGGTGTCCAGAACACGCCTCCTCCCAGATAGTGGTTGCCATCCGCTTCCTCCCGCACAGTCGCGTCGTCGCCATCGTGCCAGGCACCCCAATCGAAGCCTTTGTAGCCCGTCGGGAAGTCGTGGTTGCCGACGTCCTCGAAATTCACGAAGACGTCGCCGTGCTCCGGCAAGTCGACCGCGATATTGAGCAAGCCGAAATCGGTGGCGCCTTTGCCATCCGAGATCTTGAAATTGAACTGGTCGACGAGTTGGTCTCCCGGGCCGAGCGCTGATACCACCGGGTTGGCGTGATCGAGCTCATAGGTGTAATTGCCGTTGGAATAGACGGTCAGCGTGCCGTATTTTCCTTCGACTGTGGTGGTCGTGGCAGGCCCGTTCGGATCGGCCGGTTGCGGAATTCGCTGTCCATTGACGAAGTTGAGACGCACCTGATCTCCGTCGGCATCCGTGGAACTGRTATTGTCCAGGATGTTGCCGTCGATCGGGTTGTCGATGTTGAAAATAGGCTGGTATACGTCACCTGCGACCGGCTTGTGGTTTGCCATTTCTATCCCCCCGTTTGATATTCTATTCGACTATGCAACCCTATCGGGTATCTGGCAACCGAAATTGATGGAGCGTCAGAGCAATTCCGCCCGTCAACGCCACAAATTCCGGTCGATTACAGCTCAACTATTCAAGTAAAGAGAGCGGCATAAACGTCGATCCCTGTTTTATGAACCAGGATTTACGTCTTGTCTTACGTTGCTGCAGCTTCATCGATCATGGTGTTTCTCGCCTTTTCAGGCGATCCATCAATTCGGCCAGCGGAAAACTTTCAAGCAGGATAATAATGACGGGTCAATCATGACGTCGTCATGACGATATACTGCATGAATTGCTCGGCGCACCAAGAGCAATCTTGAAGGCGAAAGGGGGCAATCAGCAGAGCCTGAGCTTCTGCCGACCATCCCATCAATGCAGGCCGCCGACCCCAAGCAGGCTCTCGACAGCCTCGTGATCCCCGGTGAGATTTTCCGGCGTTCCGGTCCAGGCCAGTCTGCCGCGTTCGAGAATGACGACCTGATCGGCGAAATCGAGCGCGCTCTGGATGCGCTGCTCGACCAGCAGGATGGTCATGTCTCCCGTCTTGGCGAGGTCGGCGAAGGCCGCCATCAGTTCCTCGCAGATAACGGGCGCAAGGCCCTCCAGTGGTTCGTCAAGCAGCAGGACGGAGGGGCGACCGAGAATGGTGCGAGCCGTGGAGAGCATCTGCTGCTCGCCGCCGGAAAGCTGGCTGCCGAGGTTGCGGCGGCGCTCCTTCAGGCGCGGGAACATCGTATAGGCTTCCTCCAGCGCCGTTTTCGGTCGCGCCTTCAAGCCGACGAAAAGGTTTTCTTCAACCGTCAGCGTTGGGAAGACGCAGCGTGCCTGCGGCACATATCCGAGACCTTTATGCGCGCGTGCAGCACTCGGTACCGTCGTGACATCCGAATCGCCGAGACGGATGCTGCCCTCGTATCGCCTGGTCTGCCCGGCAAGCGTTGCCAAAAGCGTGGTCTTGCCCATGCCGTTGCGGCCGAGCACGGCAAGCCGGGCACCTGCCGGCACGGAGAAGGAAATGCCTTCGAGCACTCTCGTCGGCCCATATCCGGCCGACAGATTCTCGACCTCAAGCGATATGGCTGGCATTGGCATAGCTCCCAAGATAGGCCTCGCGCACGCGCGCATCCTTGGTGACGTCTTCAGGCAGGCCGTCGAAGATGATCGCGCCTGCGGCAAGCACGATGACACGTCTGGCAAAACGGAAGACGAGATCCATGTCGTGTTCAATCATCAGCACGGCGAGATCGGCGGGCAGATCGGCCAGCGCCTGCTCGATACGGCCGGTATCGCTTTGCGGCACACCGGCTGCGGGTTCGTCGAGCAACAGCACTTTCGGCTTCAGCGCTAGCGCCACGGCGATCTCCAGAAGCCGCTGCTGGCCATAGGCGATTTCGCTGACCTTGCGATGCATCAGCAAAGCCAGCCCGAGTTTTCCAAGGAGATCGTCGACCTCGGCCATGACGTCAGGCATGCGCAGGAAATTGCCGAACATGTGCCCGGTCTTTCCATCGCGCTGAAGGACGGCAAGTCCCACATGTTCGGCCGGCGTCATGTCCTGGAAGAGCCGTGTCACCTGAAAGGAGCGGACAAGACCGCGTCTGACCCTGCCGATCGCATCGACCTTCGTCACCAGCTCGCCGCCGAGGCGAACCTCGCCGGAATCGGGCGGCAGATTGCCGGTCACGAGGTTGACGAAGGTGGTTTTGCCGGCGCCGTTCGGGCCGATCAGCGCGATGCGATCGCCAGGTGACATGATGAGCGAGACATTATTGGTGACGGCAAGGCCGCCGAAGGCTTTCTTGAGATTGGCGACTTCGAAGACCGGGCTCATGAGCGTTGCTCCCTGCGGCGACCGATGAAGGTCGCTGCTGTGCCATAGAGACCTTTCGGCGCAAAGAGCACGACGGCGATCAGCAGCGCGCCGACCATGGTCAGCCAATGGAAGGGATTGGCGGCGGAGACATAGTCCTCGAAGAGCATGAAGATGACAGTGCCGGAAAGCGCCCCGAAGAGAGAACCAGTGCCGCCGAGCACCAGCATAACCAGCGCTTCGGCCGACTGCGTAAAAGACAGGCTGTCGAGGCCGACGACCTGTGTCGAGATAGCATTCAAGGCGCCGCCGACACCGGCAACGGCGCCGGAGATCGCGTACATCCTGATCAGAGCTGCCTTCGGCGAAGCGCCCATGGCGCGGATGCGCAGCGGATCCTGCTTGATGGCGCGACAGAGCATGCCGAAGGGCGAGCGGACCAGAAACCGTAACAGCACGAAGACGATCAGCAGCAGCGCCATTCCGAAGAAGAAGGCGGTGTGACCGTAGAGATCGAATTCGAAGAGGCCGAAGACCGGGTCCGGCGCGATGCTGGAAAGTCCATCGCTGCCGCCTGTCCAAGACGAGGCCTTGTTGGCGAATTCATGGAAGAGGTTGATCAGCGCAATCGACAGAACCAGCTGCGGCAGCCCATGCGCACGCAGGATGATGGCGCCGCAGAGCAGCCCGGCAACCGTGCCGCCGGCAATGCCGGCAAGCATCATCAGCAGTGGATCATTGATGCCGTAATGCGCCGAGAGGATCCCGGCGGCATAGGCGCCGGAGCCGAAAAGTGCTGCATGGCCAAGCGTTGCGACGCCGCAATAACCGGTCACGAGATCGAGCGACAGGACGAGCAGCGCGATCGTGATCATCCGGGTCAGAAGGGCGAGATTATCGGGGAAGGCGAAATAGCCGATGGCGGCAATGGCTATGATGACGGCTATTCCGATAAGATCGCGGCTGATGAACCCGCGACGATGCTGGAGAGGTCCGTTTTCGTCGTTCATGACAAGCGCCATCTTATTTCACCCTTCCGGCAAGGCCGCGGGGGAAGACGCAGATGATTGCGATCACGGCGAGATAGAAGAAGAATTCGCCGAATTCCGGCATCAGATACCGTCCTGTCGTATCGATCGCGCCCAGCAGCAGGCAGGCGATCAGCGCGCCCGGAATGGAACCCGCGCCGCCGACGGAGACGACGACCAGGAAGGTGACCATGTAGCGCAGCGCATAATAGGGCTCGACAGGCAGGAGTTCGGCGCCGACCACGCCGCCGAAGGCCGCAAGCCCGACGGCGACGGCAAAGCTCACCGCGTAGATGATGTCGGTGCGCACGCCAAGTGCAGCAGCCATCGCCGCATCATCCACAGAGGCGCGCAGCTTGACGCCGAAGCTGGTCCTGTCGACCGCGAACCAGAGGGCGAGCGCCACGGCCAGGCCGCAGAGGATGACGAAAAGCCGGTGAACGGGAATGGTGCGAAAGCCGAGATCGGCCGATCCTTGCAGCGCAGCGGGCAGCGGTATGGTCTTCAGCGTCGGCCCCATCAGGTAATTGGCGATGCCGATGATGCAGAAGGTGAGGCCGATCGTCATCAGCACCTGGGTCAGTTCCGGAGCGCCATAGATCCGGCGGTAGAGAAAACGCTCGATCGGAATGGCGACGACGATCGTGATGACAACGGCAGCAATGACCGCTGCAGCATAACCGAGGCCGAGGTCGCGGGCGACATAGGAGGCGATGTAGCCGCCAATCATCGCGAAGGCGCCATGGGCCAGGTTGACGACACGCATCAGCCCCATGGTCACCGAAAGGCCGATCGATATCACGAACAGCACCATGCCATAGGCAAAGGCGTCGACGGCTATGCTGAAGACTGTCTGCATGGAAATACCTTGCTTCGATGCGGCGGGCTCGGCCTGATCGCAGGCCAAGCCCGTCACCTGTCTTGACGCTCGATGTTACTTGACAGCCGCCAGGCCCGGATCGCCCTGCTTCTCGAAGGTCTGGACTTCCTTGTTGATGTAGGTCCCGTCATCGGCCTTGACGACTTCGCGCAGATAGATGTTCTGCGTGATGTGACGGCTTTCCGGATCGATCGAAACCGGGCCGCGCGGGCTCGTCCAGGCAAGGCCCTTGACCGCATCGACGGCCTTCTCAGCATCCTGCTTGCCGCCCGTCGCCTCGATCATCTTGTAGATGACATACATGCCGTCATAGGCGCTGACTGAGGGGAAGGAGAGTTCGGCCTTGTTGCCGATTGCTTTGGTCGCCGCCTCGACGAAAGCCTTATTCTCGGGAGAATCGTGCGACACGGCGTAGTGGAAGGTCGTCTGGATGCCGAGTGCCGCATCGCCGAGCGCCGGCAGATCGGATTCCTGGGTCAGATCGCCCGGCGCGAAGAACTTGATGCCGGCAGCCTTCAGGCCATTGTCGTTATAAGCCTTGACGAAGCCGAGCGTCGTCGGACCTGACGGCAGGAAGGCGAACACGCCCTCAGCGCCGGAATCCTTGATGCGCTGCATGATCGGGCTGAAGTCGTTGGTCGCAAGCGGCATGCGGATCGCCTCGACCACCTGGCCGCCGGCCTTTTCGAAGCCGGCCTTGAAGGCGTTCTCGGCGTCGATGCCGGGGCCGTAATCGCTGACGACCGAAATCACCTTCTTGACGCCGGCGTCGAAGGCGACCTTGGCGATCGGGGTCGATGTCTGCCAGGTGGTAAACGAGGTGCGGACGACGAGCGGGCTCTTGGTCACGATCGCCGAAGTGGCGGCGTTCATGATGACCATCGGCACGTTGCCCTGTTTCAGGATCGGCGTCACGGCCATGGCATCGGGCGTGAAATAGAAGCCGGCCAGATACTGGACCTTTTCCTTGACGATCAGTTCCTGCGCCAGCGCCTTGGATTGGGCGGGATCTGCCTGCGGCACGTCGCGATAGACGATTTCCACCGTATCGCTGCCGACCGTGTTGCCGTTGACCGCCATATAGGCGTCGATGCCGGCCTTGAAGTTTTTGCCTTGGAGCGCGAACGGACCGGAGAATGGACCGATGACCCCGACTTTGATGGTGTCGGCATAGGCGCTCGTGCCCACGACGACTGCCGCAATGGCGGCCAGAAATAGCTTCTTCATTCTCTCTCTCCCTTTTTTGGCGCACTCCAGCGCCGTATTCGTTAGCTGCTGGAAATTTAGCGCTAACCTGTCATGCGAAATGGTGATGTAAAATGAAATAAATACCGTAATCCATAACTGTGCAATTATGATTGTGGCTCGAAGAGCAGAACTATCGGCGGCCCGTTCTACGGTCGAATTTTGGTCCGTGGCCCCCACCTCAGACACTTCTATTAGAATGGCAGTCCCACATAATTCTCCGCAAGCACCGTCGAGGCGGYGCGGGAATGGGTGAGATAGTCGAGCTCCGCCTCCTGGATCTTCTGGTCAAAATCCCCGGTATCCGGAAAACGATGCATCATCGTCGTCATCCACCAGGAAAACCGCACGGCTTTCCACACGCGGGCGAGCGCCTTCTGCGAATAGGCGTCGATGCCACTATTCGAGCCTTCGCGGTAATGCTCTATCAGCCCGGAGAAAAGATAATGAACGTCGCTGGCCGCAAGGTTCAATCCCTTGGCGCCGGTCGGGGGGACGATATGGGCGGCGTCGCCGACCAGGAAAAGCTGGCCGAAACGCATCGGTTCGGCGACGAAGGAGCGTAGCGGCGCGATCGATTTCTCGAAGGACGGCGCGGTCGCCAAAGCCTCGGCGTGGTGCACCGGCAGACGCCGTCTCAGTTCGTCCCAGAAGCGATCGTCGCTCCAGTCCTCGATCTTCTCGTCGAGCGCGCATTGGATGTAGTAGCGGCTGCGGGTCGCCGAGCGCATCGAACAGAGCGCAAAGCCCCTTGGATGGTTGGCGTAGATCAGCTCATGGCTGACAGGCGCCACGTCGGCAAGGACCCCCAGCCAGCCAAAGGGATAGACCTTCTCGAAACTCCTGATCGCCCGTTCCGGGACGGCCTTGCGGCTGACGCCGTGAAACCCGTCGCAGCCGGCGATGAAGTCGCAATCGATGCGCTTGGCAACACCGTCTTTCAGATAGGTGACGAAGGGAGAGTGGCCGTCGAAATCATGCGGCGCGACATCGACGGCATCGTAGATCGATAGGGAGCCGCTCGCTTCACGCCGCTCCATGAGATCGCGCGTCACTTCGGTCTGCCCATAAACCGTGACGCGCCTGCCGCCGGTCAATTCGTGAAGGTCGATGCGATGGTCGCGTCCATCAAAGGCCAGCGAGAAGCCGTCATGCGGTAAGCCTTCGGTATGCAGCCTCGCGCCTGATTTGGCCTGATCCAGCAGCCCGACGGTGCCTTCCTCCAGAACGCCGGCACGAACCCGGCCGAGGATATAATCCTTGTTCACACGATCGAGAATGACGTTGTCGATGCCGGCTTCGGTCAGAAGCTGGCCGAGCAGCAGGCCGGATGGTCCAGAACCGATGATGGCGACCTGAGTGCGCAAATACTTCCTCCCTGCATTTTTGCGTTTTGTCAGATTCTGCCGTGTCGCGCTTGCCGCAGCAATGGACATCCCGACCTAAAAATTGCACTAATCGAACATTGATGCGGGAGGAGCCTCCGAAGAACCCCATGAGCAGACATATCCCCACCTATGAACTCTACGGCGAAAAGACCGGGCGAGAACCGGATTTTTGGGTGCATTGCGAAACTATTCGCTCCCGCAGCAGCTTGCATCACTGGGAGATTCGCCCGCATCGTCACGAGAGTTTCTTTCAGATATTGTACATCGAAGGCGGTTCGGGCGATGCGATCTTCGGCGAAAAGAGCTATGCCATCCGTCCGCCGGGCATCATCACCGTGCCGCCCGGGATCAATCATGGCTTTCGTTTTTCACGCGATATCGACGGCCTGGTGATCACTCTGTTGAGGTCCCATCTCAGCCATCCGCCCGGCGACCGAAGCCAGCTCGGCGAATGGCTGGCGACGCCGCATCTTACGCCGCTCGATCCTGATAATGCCGAGGCAGTCTATGTCATGCAGACGTTGAGGCGGCTGGGCGACGAATTCGAAAACCGCCGCAGCGGCCGCAACGAGGCGTTGGCCGCCTATGTCGCCTTGGCGTTGCGGCTGACGGCGAGGATTTCCCATGAGGGGAATACGCACGAGCTTCCGCCAAACGAGAACGAGCGGCGGATGGAAATGCTGAGCGAGCTCATTCAGCAACATTTTCGATCACACAAGCCCGCCTCTTTCTACGCCAGAGAGCTTGGGCTTTCCCCGACGCATCTCACCCGTATCGTCCGGGCGATGACCGGCAACACTCCCCATGAATTGATCGCCGGCAAACTCGTTGAAGAGGCGAAACGTCAGCTTGTTTTTACGCTGGGCAGCGTTCAGGAGATCGGATTTCGGCTTGGCTTTGCCGACCCCGCCTATTTCTCGCGCTTCTTCTTTAAATATACCGGAGAAACGCCCCGGGTCTGGCGCGTGAAGGAGAAGGTTCGGCTTGAAGATGTATAGCCACCCGCAAGGTTGCCCGGTGCCTTACCAGGCTTCGACGCCCTCTTCCGTGTTGCGGGCGCGTCCGCCGGCGCGGGTCTCGTATGCGTCTCGTTCCTCAGCTGATTTGACGGCATCGTCCGAGCCATCGCGCTGGGCTTCGGGCGTCATGTAGAAGGCGAGCGCCTTTTCCAGCCGGGCGGCGGTAAGCGTGGCAGCGAAACTTTTCATGTCGTTTCCTCGGTCGACGGCCTTGAAGCTTGCCGTAGATGCATAGCCTACGATGCGGCCTTCAAGGAACAGTGCGCCGATGGTTTTCACCAACTTTAGACGTTGCTTGACGACTGCTCCCGCCGGATGCACTCCGCCGACCAGTTCCGTGCGATTCTGTTTGGTTTTCGCTTCACGCCATCGGCCACGTCCAGTCCCGCACCTCCGGCATGTCCTCACCATATTCGCGGACATAGTCGTGATGCTCCGCAAGCTTGCCGCGGAACGCGGCGAGCGCTTCGCCTGCTTTTTCCTTCAGGCTGGGTACACGCTCGATCGCTTCGATGGCGAGGTGGAAGCGGTCAAGTTCGTTGAGGACGGTCATGTCGAAGGGGGTCGTCGTCGTGCCTTCCTCGATGAAGCCGCGGACGTGGATGTTGCGGTGGTTGGTGCGTTTATAGGTCAGGCGGTGGATGAGATAGGGATAGCCGTGATAGGCGAAGATCACAGGCTTGTCGGCGGTGAAGATCGCGTCGAAGGCCTCGTCGGTCAGGCCATGCGGATGCTGATCCCTGGATTGCAGTGCCAGGAGATCGACGACGTTGACCGTGCGGATCCTCAGTTCCGGAATGGCCTTGCGCAGCAGATCGACGGCGGCAAGCGTCTCCATGGTCGGCACATCGCCGACGCAGGCCATGACGAGATCAGGCAGGATGGTATCGTCCTCGTTGCTTGCCCAGTGCCAGATGCCGATGCCGGCCTCGCAATGTTTCACCGCCTCGTTCATCGATAGCCATTGCGGCTCCGGCTGCTTGCCGGCGACGATGACATTGATGCGGTCATAGGTGCGCAGGCAATGATCGCCGACCCAGAGCAGGGTGTTGGCATCCGGCGGCAGGTAGATGCGGACGATATCGGCCTTCTTGTTGGCGACGAGATCAACGAAGCCGGGATCCTGATGGCTGAAGCCGTTGTGGTCCTGTCGCCAGACATGCGAGGTCAGCAGATAATTCAGCGACGAGATCGGCTTTCGCCATGCAAGCTCGCGCGTCACCTTCAGCCACTTGGCGTGCTGGTTGAACATGGAATCGATGATGTGGATGAAGGCCTCGTAGCAGGAGAAAAGACCGTGCCGGCCAGTCAAGAGGTAGCCTTCCAGCCAGCCCTGGCAAAGATGTTCGCTCAGCACCTCCATGACACGTCCATCCCGGGACAAGTGGACGTCGTAGGGTTCGATACTCTCCATCCAGACACGGTCGGTGACTTCGAAGACGCTACCGAGGCGGTTCGATTCGGTCTCGTCGGGGCCGAAGATACGGAAGTTGGCCGCCTCCGCGTTGCGCTTCATCGTGTCGCGGAGGTAATGGCCGAGGATTTCCGTCGACTGCACCATGGCGCTGCCGCGCTTGCCGATATCGACCGCATAATCGCGGATATCGGGAACATCGAGCTCCCTGCGCAGCAAGCCGCCATTGGCGTGCGGATTGGCGCCCATGCGGCGTTCGCCAACAGGGGCGAGTGCCCGCAACTCGGGTTTCAGCCGGCCGTCGGTACTGAACAGGTCTTCGGGATCATAGCCGCGCATCCAGTCCTCGAGGATCTTGCGATGGCTTTCATCCTCGCGGCAATTGGAGACCGGCACCTGGTGGGCGCGCCAGAAGCCTTCGACCTTCTTGCCATCGACTTCCTTCGGGCCGGTCCAGCCTTTCGGGCTGCGCAGCACAATCATCGGCCAGCGCGGGCAGAAATCGGGCGCCTTGCCGAGGCGAGCCTCGTTCTGGATCTCACGGATGCGGTCGAAGACCTGGTCGAAGGTCGCGGCCATCTGCTGGTGCATGTCGTGCGGTTCATGACCGTCGACGAAGAAGGGTTCATAGCCGTAGCCTTCGAAGAGGTGATACAGGTCCTCGTCACTGGTGCGGCCGAGAATGGTCGGGTTGGCGATCTTGTAGCCGTTCAGATGCAGGATCGGCAGCACGGCGCCGTCGCGTGCGGGGTTCAGGAACTTGTTGGAATGCCAGCTTGCGGCGAGCGGCCCGGTTTCGGCCTCGCCATCGCCGATGACGCAGGCGACGATCAGATCGGGATTGTCGAAGGCGGCGCCATAGGCATGGACGAGGGCATAGCCGAGTTCGCCGCCCTCGTGGATCGAGCCCGGCGTTTCCGGCGCCGCGTGGCTCGGAATGCCGCCTGGAAAGGAGAACTGCCGGAAGAGCTTGCGCATGCCCTCTGCGTCTTCAGAAATATCGGGATAGATTTCGCTGTAGACGCCTTCGAGATAGGTGTTGGCGACCATGCCCGGCCCGCCGTGGCCGGGGCCGCACATGTAGATAATGTCGAGGTCGCGGGCGCGGATCAGCCGGTTCAGATGCGCATAGATGAAGTTGAGGCCGGGCGTTGTGCCCCAGTGGCCGAGCAAACGGGGCTTGATGTGCTCCGGTTGCAGCGGTTCGCGCAGCCGCGGATTGGCAAGAAGGTAGATCTGGCCGACCGAGAGATAATTGGCGGCGCGCCAGTAGCGGTCGATCAGGGTGAGTTCGGCGTCAGTCAAGGCGGCGGGCGAGACATGCTTTTCCATGGGTTTCTCTCGTTCGAGACTTGTTCAACGTCAATTCTACCGGCTGGCGCCGGCGTGTTGTTGATCTGGATCAGCCACCGCGAAGAATAGACAGCGCCTCGTCGGCGATGACCTGCTCCTCGTCGGTGGCGATGACGTGAGCGGCGATGCGACTTTTCCTCGTGCTGATCGTGAAATCATTGGCGGCATTGGCTTTTTCGTCGATGGCAAGGCCAAGCCAGGACGATCGCTTGGCTACGCCGGCACGGATCTCCGACTGATGCTCGCCGATGCCGGCGGTGAAGACGAGCGTGTCGAGACCGTTCAGCGTCGCTGCCATGCGACCGATCTCGCCGGCAATGCGCAGCGTGAAGAGGTCGATCGCCTGGCGGGCCTGCGGCCGATCGTCCTTCAAGAGGTCGCGCGTATCGGCGCTGATGCCTGAGACGCCGAGCAGGCCGGAGCGATGATAAAGCAGGTCCTCGATCTCCTCGAAGGATTGTCTCCTCTCACCGGCCAGATGCAGGATGACGCCGGGATCGAGCCAGCCGGTGCGCGTCGCCATCGGGATGCCGTCGAGCGTCGAAAAACCCATGCTGCAATCGCGGCTGACGCCTTCATCCAGCGCGCAGAGGCTGGCGCCGCTGCCGAGATGGGCGACGACCACCTTTGCCGCGTGCGGCGCCTTGCGGCGAAGCTCGCCGGCGATGAACTTGTAGGAAAGTCCGTGGAAACCATAGCGCTTGATGCCTTCGTCATGCAGCGCGCGGGGAATGGCGAAGCGGCGAACGAGATCGTCCTGCGTGGCGTGGAAGGCGGTGTCGAAGGAGGCCGTCTGGACAAGATGCGGCTTCAGATGCCGGAGCGCGCGGATGAAGCGCAGCGCCTGCGGCTGGTGCAGGGGCGCAAGCGAGGTCAGCGCATCGACCGCATCGATCGCGGCGTCATTAAGGGCGACGGCACTGGTGAAGCGGTCGCCGCCATGGACGACGCGGTGGCCGGCGGCGCGCACGGCGGCGACATCGAAATGCCCGGCGAGAAGGGAAAAGGTCTCGTCGATGACGCCATGCAGGTCTTCCGTCGTCTCCGCCTTCAGCGGCGTCTCGAATGTCTGTGGCCCCGCTGTCAGGCTGAGAGACAGCGGCTCGGCGCGGAAATCGATTACACCCTTGCCGATGCGCCGCGCCGCATCGCCGTCCATCGCGAAGATGCCGATCTTCACCGTCGAGGAACCGGCGTTGAAAGTCAGGAGAAGGTCGGTCGATGGCATGTCTCAAAGACTCCGCACGGTTGTGGTCACGACCGAACTTAGCGTCGAGGCTTCCGGCGGAAAGAAATTATTCGCCCGCTGCTCGTTTTTTGTCGAAGCGCGCACGACCGTCTTGGGCCGGCCGCGATCGACATACGGCATGTTTCACGAATGCGCCGGGACGAGCACATGACGGGTAAGATCGTGCGGCGTCAGTGTCTTACGGGCGGGTCAGCCATGGCGTCATGAGAGCTTCACGCGGCGGAATTATTAACAAAAGGCAAATTTGCAAACGGAACAAGGAACTATGCCATGGCCGATATTGCCCCCAGCCAGGTTCATAGCGACGCTTCCCACCCGCTCCACAGTTCGAATTCGGCCGGCAAGTGGTTCTTGCCGCTGTTCGGGCTCGTTCTGGTTTGCGGCCTTGGATATGTCGCCTATGCACTCGCCCGCGACCTGACGACCGCAGTTGCCGTTCCCTGGATTCTGCTGGGCCTTGCGCTGCTCATCGCGCTCGGCTTCGAGTTCGTCAACGGTTTCCATGATACGGCCAATGCCGTCGCCACCGTGATCTACACCCGTTCCATGCCGGCGGAATTTGCCGTCATCTGGTCCGGCTTCTTCAACTTCCTCGGCGTGCTGACTTCGAGCGGCGCCGTCGCCTTCGGCATCCTGGCGCTGCTGCCGGTGGAATTGATCCTCCAGGTCGGCTCCGGCTCCGGCCTTGCCATGGTCTTTGCGCTGCTGATCGCGGCGATCTTCTGGAACCTCGGAACCTGGTATCTCGGTCTGCCGTCGTCGAGTTCGCATACGCTGGTCGGCTCGATCATCGGCGTCGGCCTTGCCAACCAGTTCCTGGCGCCGGCAGGCACAGCGACCAGCGGCGTCGACTGGTCGCAGGCGACCAATATCGGACTATCACTTTTGATCTCGCCGCTGATCGGCTTCGGCCTTTCGGCCGTTCTTCTGCTCGTCATGAAGGTTCTGGTGCGCAACAAGGCGCTCTATGACGAACCGAAGGGCAACCAGCCGCCGCCGCTCTGGATCCGTGCGATTCTGATCTTTACCTGCACCGGCGTCAGCTTCGCCCACGGTTCCAACGATGGCCAGAAGGGCATGGGCCTCATCATGCTCATCCTGATCGGCCTGGTGCCGACGGCCTTCGCGCTGAACCRCACGCCCGATGTCAATTATCTCGAAGCCTACAAGTCGGCATCGGTCCAGGTGGAAGCCGCACTCGGCAAATACGTGAAGCCTGGCGTGACCGTTGCGGACTACAAGGCCGAGGTCAGCAACGCCGTCAAGAACAAGACCTGGACGGATGCGACGACGCCGGCCCTGCAGCAATATATCCACCAGACCAGCGCCGAAGTCGCCGCCTTCCCGACGCTCGAAGCGGTGCCGACCAATCTCGTCGGCAACGTCCGCAACGACATCTACCTGATCGGCGAGGCGCTGAAGCTGATCGACAAGCAGAAGTTGCTGCCGATGGATGCCGGCGACCTCAGCGCAGTGACGAACTATCACAAGGCGGTCGACAACGCGACGAAGTTCATCCCGCTCTGGGTGAAAGTGGCGGTCGCGATCGCGCTCGGCCTCGGCACGATGGTGGGCTGGAAGCGCATCGTCGTCACCGTCGGCGAAAAGATCGGCAAGACGCATCTGACCTATGGTCAGGGTGCGGCAGCCGAAGTCGTGGCGATGGTCACCATCGCTTCGGCCGATCATCTCGGCCTGCCGGTCTCGACCACGCATGTTCTGTCGTCAGGCGTTGCCGGCACCATGGCGGCGAACGGGTCCGGCCTGCAATGGTCGACCGTGCGCAATATGCTGATGGCCTGGGTGCTGACGTTGCCGGCCTCGATCGCGATCGCCTTCGTGCTCTTCGTGATCCTGCGCCAGGCTTTTTAGAGCAAATTCCCGGCAAAGCGCGAAGCGGTTTGCCGGGAATTACGTCAAAACAAAAGGTTAGAGCGCTCCGTCAGGCCGTGAAGGCCAGACGGGTCTTGCGATCGCTGATGAAGATGCCCGCCTCGGCGGCCGGCATCGCCTTGCCGAAAAGATAGCCCTGGCCGATGTCGCAGCCGAGTTGCAGCAGGAAGGCGAGCTGGCCGTGCTCTTCAACGCCTTCGGCTGTCGTCTTGATGTTGAGGCTCCTGCCAAGGCCGAGCATGGCGCGGACGATCTTTTCCTGCCGCTCGTCGTCGCGATAGGTGGCGATGAAGCTTTTGTCGATCTTGATCTTGTCGAAACGATAGCGGGCGAGCTGGGCGAGGCTCGAATAGCCCGTGCCGAAATCGTCGAGTGCGATCTGGATGCCGGCAGCATGCAGTTCGTCGAGAATGGCTGCGGCGACGGCGGGATCCTGGATCAGCGCATTTTCGGTGATCTCCACTTCCAGGCGCTGCGGCGGCAGCCGGCTTGCGGAGAGGACCTTGAGGATGCGGGAGGTCAGCAATCTGTCTTCCATCTGCACCGGCGAGACGTTGAAGGACAACATCACATGCTCCGGCCAGGTCAGCGCGTCGCAGCACGCCTGGGCAAGAAGATCCTCGAACAATGCGGTGATCATGCCGTTCTCCTCGGCGATGCCGATGAAGACCGGCGGCGGGATGTTGACGCCGTCGTCGCCGATCCAGCGTGCTAAGGCCTCGAAGCCACAGAGCTGGCYGGTCTTCAGATCGATCAGCGGCTGATAGAAGGGTTTGATCTCCTTGCTGGAGATTGCGGCGCGCAGCCTGGTTTCCAGCGAGGCGCGTTCCGTTACCTTGTTCTGCATCGAGGCTTCGAAAACGAAATAGTGGTTGGGTCCACGTGATTTCGCCTCGTACATGGCGAGATCGGCACGGTGGGCGGCATCTTCCAGCGGTTCGGTTCCCTCGGCCCAGCGGTCGTAACCAACGCTGGCGCCGACTTCGACGGCAAAGCCATCGATATGGATGGGCCGGGTGACGGCCTGGATCAGCAGCTTGGCAAAACGCTCCTCACGCTGTGCGGTCAGGGCGAAGGCGACGATGATGAATTCGTCGCCGCCGAAGCGATAGACGCAGTCGGCATTGCCGAGCGCGCAGATGCGTTTGGCAACCTCGATCAACAGGATATCGCCGCCCTTATGGCCGACAAGATCATTGACCTTCTTGAAGCCGTCGAGGTCGACGGAGAAGATGGTGACGTTGCGGTCCCACTCCTCGATCTCGGCCTCGTCGTCCTTGATCGGCCGTGAGAGGATCTTGCGCTCGAAGGCGTAGCGGTTCGGCAGCTTGGTGAGATGGTCGTGGGTTGCGGTCCAATCGGCTTTGGCCTGGGCGGCCGCGCGCAGTTCCATTTCCTTACGCAGGTCGGCGATGCGCAGCACCGAATAGATGAAGCTCATGGCGCCGGCGATGCCGAGCGCCAGAACGAGCTTGTCGGCGCCATACTCGCCGAAACCGGTCATGAAGGCGACCAGGCTGTCGTCGAGCTGTAGCAGCGTGCCGAGAAGCCAGAGGGTCACTCCGGACACCACGATCGACAGGCATTGCCGTCCGGCCCTGCTTTGGAAAAACACCGGCATTATGCCTTCTCCATCTCCACCTTCGCGGAAATATCACGAAAGTCTGAAATGTTTGTTGAAACCAGAAGGCGAATTATCAGAGGCGGCAGCCTGTTGCTGTGCCGCAGAGAGACCCGACAGGCTTGTGAGGAAGCAGGGCGTCTCTATAAGCGCGATCCCCTTCATGGTTCGGGAGACTGGCTCATGCGGGAAAAGAACGAAGGCGAGCGTGCTAATGCATCGCTCGCCCTTTCTCGTGCTTCAGGCGGTGACGATCAGCAGCGGAACGCTGACGATGAGACCGACCAGAACCGTGACTGTGGCGACACGCATGAAACGCAGGCGTCGTGTGCGCTCGCCACTCCAATCATATGTCATTCTTCCATCTCCTTGGGACAAGGAAGTAGTTCCCGCAAAGCCGGGTTCAACAGAGATGACGCGATTTGCTTGTGCAAAGCTGGATAAGATCAGCAGTCTCTAATGCTGGAAGCGCAGAGACCAGCGCTGTCCGTTGCTGGTCATGCGGATGACGGAAAGCGGCTCGACGTCGCTCAGCCAGAAGGAGGAGAGTGGCGCCTGAAGCACATGCACGATCGCTGCGCGGATGACGGCCGCATGGCTGATTGCAATGATGTGGCCGTCGAGTACGGTCTGTCCATCCATCCAGCCGGCGATGCGCGTGCGCAGATCAAGAAGGCTCTCGCCGCCATGCGGGGCCGCTTCCGGATCGCTCATCCACCCTATGAGGTTCTCCGGCTCTTCGGTCCCGATCGCCGCGATCGACCTGCCGGCCCAGCGACCATGGTCGCAGTCGCAAAGCGCCTGATCTATCCGGGCTTCGAGGCGCAGCGCATCAGCAGTCTGACGGGCGCGCAAGGCGGGGCTCGTGGCAATTCGATCGGCGCGGGGCGGGGCGATCATCCTGCCGGCCTCCTCCACTGCCTTGTCCTCCAGCGGTTCGTCGAGCGGGAACAGGCCCTTGCGGCTTGCTGCCGTCGCGCCGTGGCAGATCCAGGTGAGGCGCGTATTCACAGTCGTTCTTGTCTCCCGGAATGCGGCGACAGCGTCCTTCGCCGGCTTGTGAAGTTTCGTTGACAGTCTCTTCGGCGTGCAGATATAACCGTGCTGTTGCGGGTTTGGAAGCCGGTGTAAGTCCGGCGCGGTCGCGCCACTGTGACCAGCGTGTCGAAAGCTCTTCGCGCTGGAAGTCAGACCCTACTGCACAAGCACTCTTTCGACTGAACGCGTCATTCCCGGAGGAATACATGTCTGACACCACTTTCGCGCCCGTTGCCGTACCGGCGCCGATCCCCGTAGGCGAGATCCTGCCCTGGGCGATCTTCGGCGGCCTGCTGATGCTCATCGTCCTCTATTTCGTCGGCACCGAGGAAGGCGCGATGGCGCTGTTCAACGGCATGTATGTGCACGAATTCGTGCATGACGGCCGCCATCTCCTCGGCTTTCCCTGCCACTAAGGGAGTTCCTGACATGGTTGGAAACCTTCTGCTTCGCGGCATGCTCGCGGGCCTGATTGCTGGTATCCTCGTTTTCGCTTTCGCCCATACTTTCGGCGAGCCGCTGGTCGATGCGGCGATCGCCTTCGAGGAGGCAAGCGCCCAGACGGCCGGCGAGGCTGCCGAACCCGAAATCGTCAGCCGCGCCACACAGGCCGGTCTTGGCCTTTTCACCGGCGTCATGGCCTACAGCGTCGCCGTCGGCGGGCTCTTCGCGCTCGCCTTCGCTTTCGTGCAAGGCCGCTTCAGCAGCCTTTCGCCGCGTGGCACCTCGGCCGTCATCGCCATTGCCGCCTTCGTGGCGGTTGTTCTCGTTCCCGGTATCAAATATCCGGCCAACCCGCCGGCGGTCGGCAATCCCGACACGATCGGTGCCAGGACCGAGCTGTTCTTCCTGATGATCGTCGTCTCGCTTGCGGCGCTCATTGCCGCAATGGCGCTGTCGCGCCGCCTTTCCGAGCGTTTCGGTCTCTGGAACGGCGCGATCATCGCCGGCATCGTCTATCTCGTCTTCATCGGCGTCGTGCTCTATCTGCTGCCGCCGATCAACGAGGTGCCGGAGAACTTCTCGGCGATGGTACTTTGGCGTTTCCGCACGACCTCACTCGGCATGCATGTGATCCTCTGGGCAACGCTCGGCCTCGCCTTCGGGGCGCTGGCGGAAAAGCGACTTGCGGTCAGGGGTGGACAACGCAGCCGGCCGGCCACGGCATTTCACTGAGGGCATCGAAGGGCGCCGCTTTGCCGGCGCCCTTAAGTTTTCGAGCAAGCATGAAAATCGGCAAAACCATACCACTCCTGTCGGCGGCATTTGCCGCGGCTGCCTTTTTTTGTGTGGTTGCCGGAAGCGTTTTTGCTCATAGCCGCAGCGATGGCGGCAGCCATGCGGGCCTGGATATCCCAGAAATTTCCCATGGCGAGATGGCAGTCATGTCTGACTATCGCAGTGGGATTATCGACCTTGCATCCCGTGCAGTCGATACGAACGAGTCGTTCCGCCGCATGCTGAACTATGCTGAGATCCAGTATTCCTACTGTCTGTGGGGCCGGATGCCGGGCAGCGTGACGGATGAGGAGAGCCCGTTCAACGAATGCGCCCATGCCTATCTGGCGGCGACAAAGGCCGTCTTGCTTTCGATGCGCGAGATGCCGCGGGAGAGGGCTGCTGCAGGCGAAATCATTTCCGCTGTCGATGCCGACATGGTGCGGCGCGGTCTTGCGCTTATCACCTGCCGGTTCAGCGGCGAGGCCTTCAACACAGCCGATATCGTCAAGCCGCGCTGGAGCGGGATCCCATTCCATGTCGCCAGCATGGCGTCTCTGACGGGGCTCGCCTCTTTGTTCGGCCTCGGTGTGTTTGTACTTCGCCGCTTCTCTCAACCGAAGGCTCAATCGTCGGAATAGCGCTGCTCGCGCCACGGATCGCCGTACATGTGGTAGCCGTTCTTTTCCCAGAAGCCTGCCTGGTCGGCTGATATCAGCTCGATGCGGCGCAGCCATTTGGCGCTTTTCCAGAAATAGAGATGTGGCACGACGAGCCGCATCGGGCCGCCGTGCTCCGGCGTCAGCGGCAGGCCTTCCCAGGCGGTGGCGAGGATCGCATCCTCGGCGGCGAAATCGGAAAGCGGCAGGTTGGTGGTATAGCCGTCATAACTCGTCAGCATGACGTAAGCTGCTTCCGGCTTGGGCATGATGAGGTCGAGCAGATCGCGCGTCGAAACGCCCTTCCATTTGTTGTCGTAGCGCGACCACGTGGTGACGCAGTGGATATCGCTGACCCTGGTGCTCTGCTCGATCGCCTGGAAGGCGGCCCAGGTGAGGGTGAGCGTCGTTTCGACGAGGCCGCGCACGTCGAGCCGCCATGTATCGGTCGAAACGACGGGCTGCTGGCCGAGATCGAGCACCGGCCAGTTCTTGACGAGGTGCTGGCCGGGCGGCAGGCGCTCAGCTTCGGGACGGCTGATGCGGCCGGTGAGGAACTTACCTTCGGTCGCCCAACGGCGTTTGGAGGTAGTGAGCTTGCTGTCGGTGGGCGCCTGATCGTCGCTCATGAGCGGGGTCTCCTTGCGATGCGGCAATAGGACATCCGCCTTTGGCGGGTGTCAAGTTTCGGCGACCCCTTGGAAATCCCTGCCGGCCTCACTAAACTCGGTGCCATGGGGCATGCCTCGCTGGGGAGTGGAGGCAGAAAGGGGAGGAGCCGGTTCTGTCTTCGAGATATCGTGCGATAGCGGCGTTGCTGGTCGCGCCGCTGATCATCTTCGCCTTCTTCACCTATGGGAGCGCGATTGCTACGCGCGCCTATATGGAGGAAGCCTCGGCGCAGGCGGGAACGGCGCTGCGTCTTGCCGTTTCGGCACTCAGCGGCCATCTCAACCGCTACGAGGCGCTACCGGCGTTGATCGCCGATCACGACGACATCAAGGAGCTGGTGAGCGCGCCCGAGGATGAGGCGCTGCGCGCTGCGGCCAATCTTTATCTCAAGGCGATCAACGGGCTGCTGAAATCCTCCGACATCTATGTGGTCAAGCCGGATGGAGAGACGATCGCGGCCAGCAATTACGACGGACCCGCAAGTTTTGTCGGCCAGAATTTCAGCTACCGGCCCTATTTCCAGGATGCGATCGAAGGCCGGCAGGCGCGGTTCTACGCGCTCGGCACAACCTCGCTGAAGCGCGGCTATTATTTTGCCGCACCGATCCGGACCGGCGCGGATATTCGCGGCGTCATCGTCTTCAAGGTCGATATCGACACGATCGAATCCTCCTGGGGTGGCGGCGAATATAAGATCTTCGTCTCCGATCCCGAGGGCATCATCTTCATGTCGGGAAGCCCGGAATGGCTTTACGGCGCCATCCTGCCGCTGACGGCCGATCGCATCGCCCGCACCGAGGCGTCGCGGCGCTATGCCAATGCCAGGCTGACGGCGCTGCCAGTGACGCGACATCACTTCGAGCAGCATGAGCTGATGACGCTGGCCGGCGAGCGCGGCTCGAGCGAATATCTGGTGCTCTCGCATTACATGCCGGCCGAGGATTGGACGGTGAACGTGCTGATGGAAACGAGTTCCATCCGCACCCAGGCGCGCACGGCGCTTGCGGCCGTCTTTCTCATCCTGTGCATCGCTGGGCTTACGGTGGCGGTTCTGCGCCAGCGGCGGACGCGGCTCGCCGAGCGCATGCAGATGYAGGCCGAGGCGCGCAACGAGCTGGAACGACGTGTCGAGGAGCGCACGGCCGATCTTGCCCGCGTCAACAGCCGTATCGAAGAGGAGATCGCCGAGCGGCGGCTGACCGAGCAGCAGCTGCGCCAAACCCAGGCCGACCTGATCCAGGCCGGAAAACTCGCCGGTCTCGGACAGATGTCGGCTGCTCTTTCGCACGAGTTCAACCAGCCGCTCGCCGCGGCCAAGACCTATACGGACAGTGCCTCGGTGCTCATCGACCGTGGGCGGACGGAAGAGGCGCGGGACAATATCCGGCGTATCGGCGGGCTGATCGACCGGATGGCGTCGATCAGCCGGCACCTGCGCAACTTCGCCCGCAAACCGAACGAGAAGCTCGGTCCCGTTTCCCTCGATGAGGCGATGCGCGACACGCTCGAGATCATCGCCTGGCGGTTGAAGGCGGCAGATGCCGAACTGCTGCTCGATCTTGGGCCGCGTCCGCCGGTGGTGCGCGCCGGCTCGGTGCGTCTGCAGCAGGTGCTGGTCAACGTGATCTCGAATGCGGCCGATGCGGTGGAAGGGCTGGATGACCGGCGCATCGAGGTTTCGGCCTTCGAGGAGGCCGGCAAGGTGGTGCTGACGGTGCGGGACCATGGGCCGGGCGTGCCAGCCGCAATCGCCGAGCGCATCTTCGACCCGTTCTTCACGACGAAGGGTGTCGGCAAGGGCCTCGGTCTCGGGCTTTCGATATCCTATAACATCATCAAGGATTTCGGCGGCAGCCTCACTGCAGCCAATCATCCCGAAGGGGGCGCGATGTTCCGCATCGAGCTGCGATCGGCGGCAGGGCTGATACCGGAGGCGGCGGAATGAACGATGCGAAGATCCTGTTGGTCGACGACGAGGAGGAACTGCGCCGCTCGACGGCGCAGGCGCTGGAGCTCTCCGGCTTCAGCGTTGAGACCTTTTCGAACGGCGATCATGTGCTGGAGCTGATCGGCTACAGTTTTCCCGGCGTCGTCGTCAGCGATATCCGCATGCCCGGCATGGACGGCATGACGCTGATGCAGAAGATCCGGGAGATCGACCCGGAGGTGCCTGTCATTCTCGTCACCGGCCACGGCGACGTGCAGCTAGCGGTGAGGGCGATGCGCGAAGGCGCTTATGATTTCATCGAGAAGCCGTTCACGCCCGAAATGCTCGCCGGCGTCATCCGCCGGGCGATGGAACGGCGCGGCCTCGTGCTCGAAAACCGGCTGCTGAAGGCGGTCGCCGGCAAGCGCGACGATATCGAGGCGCGGCTGCCGGGGCGCACGCAGGTGATGGTGGATTTGCGCTACCGCATCCGAGCGATCGGGGCGAGCGATGCCGATACGCTTATCGTCGGGGAAACGGGAGCCGGCAAGGAAGTGGTGGCGCGGGCGCTCCACGACATCAGCGCCCGGGCGAGCCGGCCGTTCATCGCGATCAATTGCGCCGCACTGCCGGCAAACCTGATCGAGAGCGAACTCTTCGGCCATGAGGTGGGCGCCTTTCCGGGCGCGGTAAGGCCGCGCTATGGAAAGTTCGAACACGGGCGCGGCGGCACGATCCTGCTCGACGAGATCGGCTCCATGCCGTTCGACCTGCAGGCGAAGTTCCTGCGGGTGCTGCAGGAGCGGGTGATCTCCAGGCTCGGATCGAACGAGGTGGTGGCGCTCGACGTGCGCTTCATCGCGACAAGCAAGGTCGATCTGGAGGCGGAGGTGGCGGCGGGGCACTTCCGCGCCGACCTCTTCTATCGGCTGAATGTCGCGACGCTGCATGTGCCGTCGCTGTCGCAGCGGCGGGCAGATGTTCCGCTGCTCTTCCTGCAACTGGTGCGGGAGGCGGCGGCCCGCTACGGCCGCGACGAGATGGCCGTGCCGCCGGAAGTGATTTCCGACATCGCTCAGCGCGACTGGCCCGGCAATGCGCGTGAATTGAGGAATGCCGCAGACCGTCTGGTCCTTGGTCTCGACAATGGCGGGCGCCAATCCGAGGAGGCGACCGGACTTGCTGAGCGTGTCGCTGAATTCGAACGAGGGGTTATTGCCAGCGCTCTGGTGGCTCATGGCGGCAGCCTCAGGCCGGTCTATGAGTCGCTCGGCATTTCCCGGAAGACACTCTACGAAAAGATGCAGAAATACGGTCTCGACAAGCGGATGCTGACCACCGAAAGTTAGCCCCCTTTTTAAAGGCGCATGCATTCCAACCACATTTTACAGCTTGACATGCAACCATTTGGTTGCCTATAAGGGGCGAAATAGGCAACCAAATGGTTCCGTATAAAGACATGGATGATGATGCGGTTTTCCGGGCTCTGGCGGATGCGAGCCGGCGGCAGTTGCTAGATCGGCTGTATGCAAGGAACGGCCAGACTCTGGCAGAGCTCTGCGAGGGGCTTACGATGACGCGCCAGGCCGTGGCCAAACATATTGGGATCCTGGAGGAGGCGAGCCTCGTTTCGTCGCAGCGCCAGGGCCGGGAGAAACTGCACTTCATCAATCCTGTGCCGATCAACGAGATCGCGCAACGATGGATCAACAAATTCGAGCGGCAGCAACTGAATGCGCTCGCCGATCTGAAGCAGACTCTCGAAGGCAAGGGCGGCCACTAGATCAGCGGCCTGGCCATCGGGGAGTACCCAGAGCATGATGCCGAAAAGTGCAAGCGGTTTTCGGACGACATCATGCTCTAGCTATCTAGTTGAGAACAGGATTCAGATTTTAGGCCGGGTCGGCCTAAAATCATCCTGTTCTGGTCCTGGCGAAAAGGGAGTATCATCATGGCTGGCAGCACATATAACTATGTCACCTTTATCCGCACAACGCCGGAGCAGCTCTGGGCGGCGCTGACGACGGCCGAGTTCATGAAGAAATTCTGGCTCGGCGCCCATTTCGAGACCGAGTGGAGGGCAGGCGCTGCCTGGAAGCTTCTGTTCGAGGACGGATCAGTCGCGGATACCGGCGAGATCCTGGAATGCGATCCGCCGAAACGGCTCGTATTGAAGTGGCGAAACGAGTTCATGCCGGAGCTGAAGGCCGAGGGCTATTCGCAATGCGTGATGGAGATCGAGGCGGTCAACGATACGGCCACCAAGCTGACGGTGACCCATTCCATCGCAGTCGAGAATTCCAAGCTTATCAACGCCGTTTCCGGCGGCTGGCCACGCATTCTCTCCAACCTCAAGTCGCTCATCGAGACCGGCGAAGTGGTGCTGCCTCCCAAAAAATAAGGCAGACGTCATAGCGCGATGGGTGGATTTCCACCCACCGCATTGGCCGTTTGTTTCCAAATCGACCCATGCTGCATCGCACTGTCGCAAAATCGTCTTTCGAAAGCGGTTGCAATGATTGCGGGTCGATTTTTCCCGGCGGCAAATAGGTGATCCGAACCGGCGCGGAGGATGTGTCGGCGGGCTCGCTTATTTCATCAGGGAGGAAACGATGAAAATTCTGAAGGCCATGCTCGGCCTGACCGCGGCTGCCGCGGTCTCTCTTCTCGCCGGCGCCGCTTCGGCGCAGACCTATCCCGAGCGTACCATCACCATGGTCGTGCCCTTTGCGGCCGGCGGCCCGACCGACACCGTCGCGCGCCTGGTCGCCGAATCCATGTCGAAGGATCTCGGCCAGCAGATCGTCGTCGAAAATGTCGGCGGTGCCGGCGGCACGCTCGGTGCTGGCCGCGTGGCGAGTGCCGATCCCGACGGTTACACCATCCTGCTGCACCATATTGGCATGGCGACCAGCGCTACGCTCTACCGCAAGCTCGCCTACGACACGCTCGGCGCCTTCGACTATGTCGGCCTCGTCACCGAGGTGCCGATGACCATCGTTGCCCGTAAGGACATGGAGCCGGCCGACCTCAAGGGGCTGATCGACTACATCAAGGCGAACAAGGACAAGGTGACGGTCGCCAATGCCGGCATCGGTGCGGCCTCGCATCTCTGCGGCATGATGTTCATGAGCGCCATCCAGACGCCGCTCACGACCGTTCCCTACAAGGGCACCGGCCCTGCCATGACCGATCTGCTCGGCGGTCAGGTCGATGTCATGTGCGATCAGACGACCAACACGACGAAGCAGATTCAGGGCGGCACGATCAAGGCCTATGCCGTGACCTCGCCCAAGCGGCTCGACGTGATGAAGGATATTCCGACAGCCGTCGAAGCCGGGCTGCCGGGTTTTGAAGTCGGCATCTGGCACGGCATCTATACGCCGAAGGGCACGCCGGCTGAGATCAACGAACGTCTGTCGAAGTCGCTGCAGGTCGCGCTGAAGGATCCGAATGTCGGCGCCCGCTTCGCCGAGCTCGGCACGGCGCCATCCTCCGATGCCGATGCGACGCCGGCTGCGCTGAAGGCCAAGCTCGAAAGCGAGATCGCCCGCTGGAAGCCGATCATCGAGGCCGCCGGCGAGTATGCCGACTGAGGATCATGTCCTCGTCCAGGACATGCCGGATGAGCCCCCCACCCAAACCCACTCCCCGTGCACGGGGAGAGGGAACATGCGTCATTCAACGGCGGTGGAGGCGAAGGGTTTGCGGCATATCCCCTTCTCCCCGCGTGCGGGGGTCCGAAGGACGGGTCGAGACCCGTGGCTCGACCCCGGTTAGTGCCGGCAGGCGGATGAGGGGCTACTTTCTTTGTGACCGCGTCACATCAACCATCTCCAACCCCAGGAGACACCATGAAGTCCATCAGTTTCGATACCACCAATGCGATCTGCGGCGCGCTTTTCGTCGCAACCGGTGCTTTCTTCGCCATCCAGTCGCTGGGGCTCGACCTCGGTACGGCAGTGCGCATGGGGCCTGGTTATTTTCCGTTGGCGCTTGCCGGTGTGCTCGTGCTTCTCGGCGCGATCATCTTCATTCAGGCACTCCGCGTCGAGGGCGAGCCTATCGACCCGTTTGCCTGGCGCGGCATGCTCTTCATCCTGCCGGCACCGGTGTTCTTCGGGCTGACGGTGCGCGGTCTCGGATTTGCACCGTCACTGTTCCTCACCGCCTTCATCGCCTGCTTCGCATCGCAAAAGATGAACGTGTTCTTCGCGATCATCCTCTCGCTGCTGCTGACGATCTTTTCGGTCGCGGTCTTCAGCTACGGGCTCGGCCTGCCGTTCGAGCGCTTCGGCCCCTGGGTCCGGTTCTAGGAGGCGATGATGGATCTTTTCAGCAATCTCGCGCTCGGCTTTGCAACAGCCGGCACTCCGGAAAACCTGTTCTTCTGCCTGATCGGCGTGCTGCTCGGCACGCTGATTGGCGTGCTGCCCGGCATCGGCGCCACGGCGACGATCGCCATGCTGCTGCCGATCACCTTCCAGCTCGAACCAGTCTCCTCGCTGATCATGCTCGCCGGCATCTATTACGGCGCGCAGTATGGCGGTTCGACGACGGCGATCCTCATCAACATGCCGGGCGAATCCTCCTCGGCCGTCACCGCGATCGACGGCTACCAGATGGCCCGCAAGGGCAGGGCGGGGGCAGCACTTGCGATCGCGGCCCTCGGCTCGTTCTTCGCTGGCACCGTGTCGACCTTCCTCGTCGCGATCTTCGCGCCGCCGCTCACCGCAATTGCGCTGCAATTCGGCTCGGCAGAATATTTCTCGCTGATGGTCGTCGGTCTCGTTTCCTCGATCGCTCTCGCGCACGGCTCTGTCGTCAAGGCGCTGGCGATGGTGGCGCTCGGGCTGCTACTCGGCCTCGTCGGCACCGACATCTATACCGGCACGCCGCGCTTCACGCTCGGCATCCGCGAATATGCCGACGGGCTGAACTTCGTGGCGCTCGCCGTCGGCGTCTTCGGGGTTGCCGAAATCCTTCGCAACCTCGAGGGCGAGTCGACACGCACGGTGCTGATGGCCAAGGTGTCCGGCCTCCTGCCGTCCCGCCAGGAATTCAAGGAGATKATCGCACCCGTCATTCGCGGCACGGCGATTGGCTCGGCGCTCGGCATCCTGCCGGGTGGCGGTGCAATCCTTGCCTCCTTCGCCTCCTATACGGTGGAAAAGCGAATGTCGAAGACGCCGGAGGAATTCGGCAAGGGTGCCGTTGCCGGTGTCGCAGGACCGGAATCGGCAAACAATGCCGGTGCGCAGACCTCGTTCATTCCGCTCTTGACGCTCGGCATTCCGGCCAATCCCGTCATGGCGCTGATGATCGGTGCGATGATCATCCAGGGCATCGTGCCCGGTCCGAACGTCGCCACCGAGCAGCCGGCGCTGTTCTGGGGCATCATCGCCTCGATGTGGATCGGCAACCTGATGCTCGTCATCCTCAATCTGCCGCTGATCGGGCTCTGGGTGAAACTGCTGACCGTGCCTTACTACGTGCTCTTCCCCGTCATCATGGCCTTCTGCTCGATCGGGGTCTACAGCGTCAACGCCAATGTCTACGACCTCTATGCCGTCGCCTTCTTCGGGCTCATCGGCTATGTGTTGGCGAAGCTTCGCTGCGAGCCGGCGCCGCTCCTGCTCGGCTTCGTGCTCGGGCCGCTGCTCGAGGAGAACCTGCGTCGCGCCATGATCCTGTCGCGCGGCGATCCCACCACCTTCGTCACGCGACCGATCAGCGCCATTCTCCTGGCGATTGCGGCCGCGGTCCTCATCGTCGTCTTCCTGCCTAGCGTCAAGAAGAAGCGCGAGGAGGTGTTCGTCGAGGAAGCCTGAGGGGTTGAACTTGTGGGCCGTTTGATGAACAACGGATGATCTGACGCGGGCGCCGGTTGGGCGCCCGTTTCGCTTGACAGGATATCCAGGCCCATGAGCATTGCCCGATGAGCATCCCCGCCCGGATCAAGGACGATCTGCCTTTTCTCACCTCCCTGCGCCGCGATCTGCACGCCCATCCCGAACTCGGTTTCGAGGAGGAACGCACCGGCAGCATCGTCGCGACCCTTATCGAAGAGGCCGGTATTGCGGTGCATCGCGGTCTTGGCGGCACCGGCGTGGTCGGCACGCTGCAGATCGGCAACGGCACACGCAGGATCGGGCTCCGCGCCGACATGGATGCGCTTGCCATGCCTGAGATGGCGGAGCGGCCTTATAAATCGACAGTGTCAGGCAAGATGCATGCCTGCGGTCATGACGGGCATACGGCGATGCTCCTCGGCGCCGCGCGGCATCTGGCGGCGACACGGAATTTTTCCGGCACGGTGCATTTCATCTTCCAGCCGGCCGAAGAAGGGCGAGGCGGGGCAAGGCGCATGGTCGAGGACGGGCTGTTTCAACTTTTTCCCTGCGATGCCGTCTATGGGCTGCACAACATGCCTGGGCTTGCGGTCGATGAGATCGCCGTGGTCGAGGGGCCGCAGCTTGCCTCCTCCGACAGCTGGCGGATTATCTTCCGCGGGACCGGCACGCACGGCGCCAAGCCGCATCTTGGCCGCGATCCGATCACGGCCGCCGGCACCTTCCTGTCATCGCTGCAGACGATTGTCGGACGGGTGGTCGATCCGCTGCAACCGGCGGTCGTCAGCGCCTGTTTCCTGCAGGCGGGCGACCCAAAGGCGCTGAACGTCATTCCTGATATCGTCGAGATTGGCGGGACGGCGCGGGCCTATTCGCCTGAGGTGCGCGATCAGCTCGAGACCGAGATCGGACGCTTGGCGCATGGCACGGCGGCCATGTACGGCATTGCCGTGGACTATGCATTCGAGCGGCGAATTCCGCCTGTCGTCAACGATGCGGATGCGACGGCGCGGGCGCTTGGTGCGGCTGGTGCGGTCTTTAATGAGAAGGTGCGGACAAGCTTTCCGCCATCGACGGCGGGAGACGATTTCGCCTTCTTCGCGCAGAATGCGCCGGGCTGCTATGTCTGGCTCGGCAACGGTCCGGCGGTGGACGGGGCGCTGCACCATAATACGGCTTATGATTTCAACGATGAAGCGCTTGGATATGGGGCGGCTTACTGGGTTGCGTTGGTCGAGCGGGAATTGAAGGTCTAGATGGAGTTTGAGGTGGCGGGGACGCACGCCCTTTGTATATGGTCTGTGCGCCTCGGCTTACATAATCTCCAGCACCGGACTCTCAAGCACTTTCCCCGTCACCACATCGGCAATTCCCCGATCCGTCTGGTGCGGGCCGGCATTGCAGGCGAGCGTTGCGCCGAAGCAGGCCTTGAAGACCAAATAGGGCGGCTTCCACTTGACGATCTTTTCCATTGCACTGCGGATGCTGACGAAGGCCAAGGCGGTGTCCTTCAGCGATGCATCCGTCACCAGACCGGAGAGCGGCAGCGGCAGCATCGCTTCGATCCGGCCGTCCCTGGCGACCGCCATGCCGCCACCAGCTGATATGACGGCGTTGGCGGCGAGCGCCATGTCGCCCGCATTGCCGCCGAAGACGGTGAGGTTGTGGCTGTCATGCGAAACGGTGGTGCAGAAGGCGCCGCGCCATTCACCCCAGCCGGTGAGGAAACCGATGCGCGGGGTACCGTCGGTTTTGCCGTGGCGATGGGTGACTGAGATCATGGCACTGCCGGCCGGCGGCACGACGAACCCGTCCCTGACCGCCGTTTCGGCCTCGCCCCATTGCGTGAAGCGCGGGCGGTCGATGGTGGCGACGCGGACGCGCTCGCCCCGCGCCGGAATGCGGAAATCATTCTCGGTCAGCGGCGGCAGCTTCACCGAATTGACAAGCGGCGCCGTATCAATCTGCTTGACGGCCACCTGCATGCTGCCGTTGCGGGCGACGAGGCGGCCGCCTGATATCACCAGCCGCGCGCGGAATTCCGTGAGGTCGTCGAAGAGCACGATGTCGGCGCGGCGGCCGGCGGCGACAAGGCCGAGATCGGGACGCTGCAGACGTTGTGCGGCATTGAAGGTCGCGGCACGGATGGCCCATTCCGGCTTCATGCCGTAGCGTACCAGGCGCCTGATGACGTCGTCGAGGCCGCCGCCTTCCTGGAGTTCGTCGGGAAAGACGTCGTCGGTGCAGAGCGTGACGGTGGGAGGCAGGTGGCCGAGACCGTTCAGCACCTCGACGAACTCCTTCAGCAGATGGTCGTGAGAGCCGCGCAGCTCGATCGTCAGGCCGGCGGAAAGCTTGGCGAGGAGATCGGTGCCGGAGGTAAGTTCGTGGTCGGAGGTGATGCCCGATGCAATGAAGGCGTTGAGATCGGCGCCTTCGAGGCCGCGGGCATGGCCGCAAACGAGCTTGCCGGCGGCAAGGCCGGCATTGACGATGGCCGTCATGCGCGGATCGCCGTCGATGATGCCGCGCATGTTCATGACTTCGGCGACGCCGCCGACGGCGGGGGAGCGCAGCATCTCGGCGACGACGGTAGCATCGAAATCGGCGCCGGCAAGTTCCAGGCCTGGCGCGGAAGGCACGCAGGAGGGCGCGAGCAGGATCACGCGCAGTGGCAGGCCGCGCGCCGCCTCGATCGCCCAGCGCACGCCGTCGAGCCCATGGACGTTGCCGAATTCATGCGGATCCCAGACGATCGTAGTCACGCCGCGCGGCAAGACGGCGCTCGCATATTCGGCCGGCGTCACCATCGAACTTTCGACATGCATGTGCGTGTCGATCAGGCCGGGCGTCAGGATGCAGCCCGCCGCATCGATGGTCTCGACGGCATCCGTTCGGCTTGCCGGGGCATGGACGCTGGCGATGAGGGTGCCGACGAGGCCGATATCGGCTTTCCGGATCAGGCCTGTCACCGCATCGAGCAGCCTGCCACCGGTGATTAGCATGTCGAAAGGGGCGTCGCCGCGCGCCGCAGTGACGGCGCGGGCGCGCAAGGCGGGATCATTGAGATCGGCGGGTTCCTGACGAGGGGTGGCGGTCATTTGCGGGCCTCGTTGACCAACGCGGCGAGAATGATGACACGCGCCATGTCGGCATCGATGTCGGCGGCGAATTGGGCATTGAAGGTTGCATGCGTGGCGCGGGTCTCGACGACGGTGCGGCCTCGGGTGAGGGCACCCTGCAGCTCGACGTCGATGCGGGCGGGACGGAAGCTGACGATATCTGGAGCGACGAAGGCGACGGCGGCAGAGGGGTCGTATATCGCCATGGCCGGGCGGCCGCGGCTGGTGCCGATGCGGATATAACCCGAGAACATATCGGCGATCAGCTCGGCATTGGCGCCGCCGGCATGGCGTATCGGTTCGGCGTCTTCGGGCCTTGCCAGCACCTTGCGGCAGAGGTCGAGATCAACCATGCGCAGCGGCAGGCCATGGGCGATGACGATCGACAGGGCTTCCGGATCGGCGAGCGCGTTGAATTCGGCGGAGGCCGTATGGTTGCCGCTGGTGACGCCACCGCCCATCCAGACGAGTTCGGTGATGCGGGCGGCAAGATCGGGCCGGGCAAGCGCCACGGCGGCGATGTTGGTGAGAGGCCCGAGCGCCAGGATGCGGTGCTGGCCCTGGCGCTCCAGCCAACGGCAGAGTGCTGCGAAGGCATCGCTGTCTGCAAGGGCAGCCGCCTGCGGCAGGGTCCTGCCGATGGTCGGGATGCCGGTTTCGCCAAGGATCGCCTGCGCGGTTTCAAGCTGGCCGAGAACGGGCATGGCGCGACCGGTGTGGATCGGGAACTTCCAGCCGAAGGCACTGGCAGCGCCGGCGGCATTTATTCTCACCTGCGGCAGCGGCGTGTTGCCGAAGAGCAGCGATAGGCCGTCGATCTCGAGTTCAGACTGTACCACCACCAGAATGGCGGCGATGTCGTCAAAGCCCATGTCTGTGTCGATCCATACGCCCATGATTTCACCCGAACCGTTTGAGGTTTGCCGCGTCGGCAACCGGCAGATCGAAGGCGAGCACGGTATCGAGGAGAAGTGCTGACGAAGCAATGAGAGCCTTTTTCATCTTATATGTTCTCCATCTCTGAGGTTTTTGGTGCCGGCTTCGCAGGCCCGGATGATTGGCGGACGATCAGCTGCATAGCGACGCGTTCGATCTGCGCGGTCACGAGCCTGCCCTTGCGGATGCTGCTTGTTCTTATGCTATCCACGAGCGCCGACACGGCAATCCCGGCAATCTTATCCATGTCCATCCGGACCGTCGTCAGCGCCGGCGTGACAACAGGCGACCAGATGAGGTCGTCGAAGCCGGTGACGCTGACATCTGCGGGAATGTTGATGCCAGCCTGCTGCAACTCCGTCAGTGCCCGCAACGCCTGCAGGTCGGAGAGGGCGGCAAAGGCGGTGAAACCCTGCCTGACTTTTTCGGCGAGACCGAGTGGGCAGTCACTGCCGTTCTCCTGCTCCAGCCTGTCGATCCACAGGGTTTCCGAATGCATGCCCGGGCGCATGCCGGAGCGAATGCCGCCGGCGCGGTCATTCTGGACGTTGGATTCCTGATTGTTGCCGATGATGAGGATACGGCGATGGCCGAGGCCTGCGAGATGGCCGGCGATTTCGTGGCCGCCCTGCCAATGGTCGGCGGCTACGGTGTTGCCAGGCGTCGAGGGAGTGTCGATGACGGCGACCGGACAGGCCGCGGCCGAAATGCGGGTGGCGCGGCGGGGAATGATGACCATGCCGTCGACGCCGCGCTCGACCAGCCGATTGATCGCCTCGGTCTGGGCGGCGACATCGCCGCGGGAATCGGCGATCAGCACGCCGTAACCGGCGGCGGAGGCAGCGAATTCGATCGCCTGCGCGATCTTCGGGAACAGCGGATTGGCGATATCGGGCAGCACCAGGCCGAGAACGCCGCTGCGGCCGGTCCGCAACGCCCGGCCGGCCTGGCTCGGCACGTAACCCAGCTCGGCTGCATGCTCGCGAATTCTTTCGACCAATGGGCCGGAGACCCGGCCTTTGCCGGAAAGCGCATTGGAGACCGTGGCGACGGAGACGCCGAGCGACGTCGCTATCCTGCTGAGGTTCGGTCCCGGGCGCGATGCTGTCATAATTGACGATCACTCTGATTAATCGTTTAACCAGATTGATAGCTTAGCTTTTTCCGCGTGTCGAATCTGAATTCATCTTATGCGCAATTATTCGGTTACGGCATGCGACAGGCAAGAAAAAGCCCCGCGAGACGATCGCGAGGCTTTGTATTCCTCAGGTCGATTGCAGCAGCTGTCAGCCCTTGACAGTCACAACCTTCGCCGCCGGTGCGGTCGTCTTGCCGCCGGGGGCGAAGCCACCGCCGACTGCGATGTTCAGCGAGACATAATCCTTGGCCATCTGTTGGACGGATGCGGCAAGGCTTGCCTGGGCCAGCGAAACCTGGCGCTGCGCGTCGAGAACGTCGAGCAGCGAGGAGGCGCCGTCCTTGTAGGATGCAGTCGAAAGTTCCAGCGTTTCCTGCGTGGTCTTCACCTGGGCCTGAAGCGCCGCGACCGTTTGTGCGTCACGCCGGACGGCCGAAAGCGCATTCTCGACCTGCTCGACCGCGGTCAGCACCGTCGACTTCCAGTTGAGATAGGCGGTCGCAGCATCGGACTGTGCCGACTTGACGTTGGCGCGAAGGCGGCCACCATCGAAGATCGGCAGGTTGAGCGTCGGGCCGAAGGACCAGGGCGTCAGGCCGCCATGGATGCCACGCTGGTTGATGTAGGACGGCGAGATCGAGCCGCTAAGCGAGATGCTCGGATAAAGCTGCGCCTGGGCAACGCCGATATTGGCCGTTGCGGCGGCAAGATCACGTTCCGCCACGCGGATGTCCGGACGATTGCGGATCAGGTCGGCCGGGATGCCGGAGGTGATGCCGCCGCGGAATACCGGCTGACCGGAGCCCTTCAGCAATTCATCGACAAGAGCCGAAGCCGGCAGGCCGAGCAGCGTGGCGATGTGATGGGCTGATATGCGGATATTGGTTTCGAGGCCGGGAATTTCGGCGAGCGTCGACTGCACCAGGCCTTCGGCCTGAACGACGTCAAGACGCGAGGCGGCGCCAGCTTCAAGCTGGAACTTGGTCAGTTCGTAGGTTTCTTGGCGAGACTTTAGGTTGGCCTTCGAAAGCGCCAGGCGCTGCTGAAAGAAGCGAACGTCGATATAGCTCGAGACAAGGTCCTGTATGAGGGTCAGCCTGGCAACGTCAGCCGATGCGTAAGCGGAATCGAGCGAGGCAAGCGCGCTCTCCGTATTGCGCTTGTAGAGCCCGAAGAGATCGAGCAGCCAGCTCAGCTGGACGTCGCCGGCACTGGTGTTGCGCGTGTCGAGCTGCGTGCGCAGCTCGCCCTTCTGGCCGCTGACCGTCTGCGAGGCGCCGACCGTCAGGCTCGGCAGGCCGCCGGCGCCGGCGGTGGTGACGTTTGCGGAAGCTGCATTGATTCTTTCGATCGCCTGCTGAACTGTCAGGTTCTGATCGAGGCCGGCCTTGACGTAGCCGTTCAGTCTTGAATCCTTGAAGGCGGTCCACCATGCTGCAGTAGCAACATCGCCATCGCTCTTGGTTCCACCCTCTCCGAATTTGGCGGGCAGCGGCATCTCAGGAGGAACATGATCTGGGCCCACAACGCAGCCCGACAACAATAACAATAATGCCGGTGTGGCAAAACGAAGAGATACCATTCATTTCATCCTGTACTCGAGCAAGTCAATTCTTGTCCGAAGCTTCATGCTTCACTATCGGCCGCCGCGCTTCGTTCTACCAAAAACACCATTCCGAAGCAGTCGGGCGCAATGTAGCAACGCGAACTGCATTATCACAGTGCATTTATATCACAGTCCTGCCGCATTTTTGCCGCGTGTGGCAAAGATGCGTCGAATGACGACGAAAAACGACGGCACGAAGAAAATTCCGAGCATCGTCGCCGCCAGCATGCCGCCGAGAACGCCAATCCCGATGGCATTCTGTGCCGCCGAGCCCGCGCCTGTGGCGATTGCCAGCGGCACGACGCCGAGAATGAAGGCAAGCGAGGTCATGATGATCGGCCGCAGCCGCAATCTCGCTGCTTCCAATGTCGCCTCGTAGAGCCCCATGCCGCTTTCCATACGATCCTTGGCGAATTCGACGATCAGAATGGCGTTTTTCGCCGCCAGCCCGATGGTGGTGAGCAGGCCGACCTTGAAATAGACGTCGTTCGCCTGGCCGAACAGAGTTGCCGCCGTCAGCGCTCCGAGGATGCCGACGGGCACCGCCATGATCACCGAGAAGGGGATCGACCAGCTTTCGTAAAGCGCCGCCAGGCAAAGGAAGACGACGAGAACCGAGATCGCGTAGAGCATCGGCGCCTGCGAACCGGAAAGCCGCTCCTGATAGGAGATGCCCTGCCAGGCGACCGTATAACCGCCGCCGAGTTCATTGGTCAGTGCTTCCATTTCGTTCATCGCATCGCCGGAGGATACTCCGGGAGCGGATGCGCCGTCGAGCGGAATGGCGCTGACGGCATTGAAGCGGGCAAGCGAAGGCGCGCCCTTCACCCACTCCGTCCGGGTAAAGGCGGAGAAAGGCACCATTTCGCCGTCATTGTTGCGGGCATACCAGTGGTTGAGATCGCTCGGCTGCATGCGGAAGGGCGCATCGCCCTCGACATAGACCGGCTTGATCTCGCCGTTCAGCGTGAAGTCGTTGACGTCCCGGCCGGTGAAGATGATCGACAGCATCGAATTGACCGAGGCGATGTCGACGCCCATGGCGCCAATCTTCTCCTGATCGAGCACGATGCGCATCTGCGGCTCGACTTCCTTGTTGCTGCTGCGCAGCGCCACGATCTTGCCTGACGTGTTGCCCATCTGGACCAGCCGCTTGGAGGCGGCCGTCAGGGCATCGTTGCCATGGCCGCCGGTGTCGACGAGATACATCGAGAAGCCGCTCGAGACGCCAAGCCCCTGGATCGCCGGCGGCAGCAGCGCGAAGACCTGCGCCTCGCGGATCGCAAAGAAGCTGCGCAGCGCACGGTTGACAACCGATTGGGCGCTCAGCGTCGGATCGGTGCGCTGTGCGAATTCCTTGAGCTTGGTGAAGACGATGGCGCTGTTCTGGCCGGAACCGCTGAAACCGAAGCCGAGCGCGCCGAAGACGGAATCGACGGCATCCTTCTCGTTTTCACGATAATATTTCTCGACCTTCTCGACGACCGCCTGGGTCTGCTGCGTGGTCGAGCCCGGCGGTGTGGTGACGATGGTCAGCAGCACGCCCTGGTCTTCCTGCGGCAAGAAGGAGCTCGGTAGACGGGTGAAGAGATAAGCGCAGCCGGCGCCGACCAGAAGGAAGACCAGCATGACGCGGATCGGTCGCTTCAGCAGATAGCCGATGGCGCTGATATAGCCGTTGGTCGAGCGCGTGAAGTTGCGGTTGAACCAGTCGCCGACGCGGTGCTTCCTGTGTTCGCCGACCGGCTTCAGCATTGTGGCGCAAAGTGCAGGCGTCAGCACGAGGGCGACGAGCGCCGACAGCAGCATGGCTGAGACGATGGTGATTGAGAACTGCCGATAGATGATGCCGGTCGAACCGCCGAAGAAGGCCATCGGAATGAAGACGGCGGTGAGGACGAGCGCGATGCCGACAATGGCGCCGGTGATCTCGCCCATCGATTTTTCCGTTGCTTCGAGCGGCGAAAGCTTTTCTTCGGACATGATGCGTTCGACGTTTTCGACGACGACGATGGCGTCGTCGACGAGAAGGCCGATCGCCAGCACCATGGCGAACATCGTCAAGGTATTGATCGAGTAGCCGGTGACCGCCAGCACCCCGAAGGTGCCGAGCAGCACCACGGGAACGGCAATCGTCGGGATCAGCGTCGCACGAAGATTCTGCAGGAAGACGAGCAGCACCACGAAGACGAGCACGATCGCTTCGATCAGCGTGTGGACAACTTTCTCGATCGACAGTTCCACGAAGGGTGTCGTGTCATAGGGATAGGTGATCTCCACGCCCGCCGGCAGGCCACGGCCGATAACCTCAAGCGCGGAGCGCACGCGGGCGGCGGTATCGATGGCGTTGGCGCCGATCGCAAGGTTGACGGCAAAACCGGTTGACGGCTGGCCGTTGTACCGAGAACTGCCGCCGTAGCTTTCCTGACCGATCTCGATGCGCGAGACGTCGCTCAAGCGCACCGTCGCGCCGTCCTTTTCGACCTTCAGGATGATATGTTCGAAATCGGCGACAGTGGTCAGCTGGCTTTGGGCGGTGATGGTGACGTTGATCTGCTGGCCGGGGATCGTCGGCTGAGCACCGAGCGAACCGACGGAGACCTGGGTGTTCTGGGCTTGGATGGCAGACGTCACGTCGCTCGGCGTCAACTGGTATTTCAGCAGCTTGAACGGATCGAGCCAGACGCGCATGGCGTATCCCGAACCGAAGACATTGATGCTGCCGACGCCTTCCAGGCGCTGGATCTGATCCTCGATCGAGGTCGACATGATATTGCCGAGGTCGACAGAATTGCGCTTGCCGTCGGTCGAAACGAGCGAGCCGACCAGAAGGATGCTCGAGGTCGAGCGGGTGACGCTGATGCCGGCATCGATGACGTCGCTTGGAAGCTGCGACTGAACCAGCTGCAGCTTGTTCTGCACCTGCACCTGGGCGATATCGGGGTCGGCGCTCGTCCCGAAAGTGAGCTGGATGCTGGCCGAACCCGTCGATGAGGTCGAGGTCATGTAGGTGAGGTCGTCGAGGCCGGTCATGCCGTCTTCGATGATCGTGGTCACCGATTTCTCGACAGTCTCGGCGCTGGCGCCGCGATAGGTGGCGTTGATACGAACCGTCGTCGGGGCGATGTCGGGATATTGCGAGATCGACAGCGTGAAGATCGCCAGCAGGCCGGCGAGCATGATGGTGATCGCAATGACCCAGGCGAAAATCGGACGTCGGATGAAAAACTTGGCCATCGGTTGTTCCTGTGCGGCTGAGACGGTGACGATGCGAGGCTGCAGCGATTATTATTTCGCTGCGGGCTTCTGCGCGTCACCGGCCGCGGGCTGCTCGGCAGGCACGACCACGCCGTTGTCGTTGATCTTCATCGGGACCGGCTTCACCGGCATGCCGGAGGTGATCGATTGCAGGCCGCTCACGATCAGCTGATCGCCGTCCTTGATGCCTTCGGTCACGAGCCAGGAATTGTTGGAGGGCGAGCTGTTCTCGAAGGCGCGGGTTTCGACCTTGCCGTCGGCGGAAACGAACTGTGCCGTCAGCCGGCCGTTGGCGTCACGGCTCGTCGCCAGCTGCGGCAGCGCATAACCGGCCTCGGCGCCGAGCTCGACGGTTGCGCGGACATACATTCCGGGCAGCACGATACGGTCAGGATTGGGAAAGAGCACGCGGATGATGAAGGTGCCTGTGGTCTCACTGACCACCTGCTTCGACATGTCGAGCTTGCCCTGCTGGTTGTATTCCTTGCCGTTTTCGAGGATCAGATGGAAGACGACATTGGCTTCGCCCTTGATGTCGCCGGCGGCCATCGCATCGCGCAGCTTCAAGAGGTTGGTGCTCGATTCCGTCAGCGAGATGTAGATCGGATCGAGCTGGCGGATCGTCGTCAGCGCCGTCGTCTGGTTGGCAGAGACGACGTTGCCGACATTGACGGCCGTCTGGTCGATGATGCCATCGAAAGGGGCGACGATCCTGGTGTGGTCGAGGTCGATCTGTGCGGCGGCGAGTGCGGCCTTCGCCGACTCGACTTCGGCCTTGGCCTGAAGCAGCGTCGTCTTGGCCGTTTCGAATTCGATCTGGGTGGCCTGAAGCAGCGTCGTCTTGGCCGTTTCGAATTCGATCTGGGT